>CAZGOX010000101.1:0-8733 GCA_964527955.1 uncultured Opitutaceae bacterium
CGGTGAGCACGAGATCCCATGCCTCCCGCCCCGCCCTCCTCCTGTAGTCCGCATAAGCCTTCAAGAGCCGCTCGTGGTTCTTGTGGGGCCAGTCGTTGGCGGGATAAATGAAATAGGGCCTCCCGTCCGGTTTGGAGTGACTCCCTGAAACCGCCGACAGAAGGCCGTCCTGTATGGCATTGTGGACGACAAAGAGCTTCTCGTCCGATGCGCGAAAATGGGTGCGTAGCTGCCGGGCCACGAACTCCGAATTGCACTGCACGGCCGCCGCCAGCGGCAGCATGCGCTGGAACCACTGCTCCCTGCGCATCACCTCCTCCGCGGGAAGCAGGCCGGGCCAGTCCCTGTGGAGCGTGTCGGCGACCAGGTTGATCGAGGGAATGGCCGGCCTGAAGAACTCGGAAAATCCCCATGGGGTGTAGAGCACATCGGCCGGCCAAAGATCCATCCAGGTGGAAGCCGCGTCGGGAGCCCATGCCAATCCTGGCTTCCGTTCCTCATCACGCTGAACGTCTCCCGGCGTCCCCAGGCAGACATGCCAGTCCGACTCCCGTCGAATTGCCTCGATCTCGTCCAGGAGCGGCGGTCGTGTGAAATAGATGAACGAGAAGCCACCTCCCCTCTCCCTTGCGATCCACTGAAGCAGGTGGAGCACAAACGGCTTCAATCCGCCGGAAACCCCTCCACCGGCGAAGGGGGTCATGTCAACCGCAACCCTCACGCAGCCCGTGGATGGCTTGGAATCCGCGCTTGTCTGAGGGCTCATGGGCAGAATCCATAGGTTTCAATGGGGCAACACCCTGTGTCAATAGGGTCCCACTTCTTTCTCCCCTTGTCGCCCAACATCCCTCACGCTTCCGGCACCATCCCATGACACCGATTTGCCTGGTCTTTCATGATCCCCGGCCCCCTCGGGAAGGCAACGGGAAGCCGTGGGTAACCAGGGCATGGGCGCTCGCCGGGAAGCTGGCCGGCGAGGGTCTGTCCGTCGTCATCCTGACGACGGCCGAGGACAACCCGGAAAGGACTGCAGCGCTCCGGCACTCATGCCGGAGGATCGGTGTGACCTGCCTCAGTTTGGATTCGCTGGTCCCAAAGCCCGTCGTGGCGGTCTTCCCTGCAATAGAGTCCCATCGGATAGGGCTGCGGCTGCTCGATGCACTGGACGGCCTGAAACCAAGGAGCGTGGTGTTTGTCGGCCACGCTGCGCATGCGGCGCCCTTGGTCGCCGCGCGGGCCTGCGGCCGGCTGTCATCCCAAACGGGCGTTGTCATCGCGCTGGACCGGCCGTGCAGGTACAAACTGCAGATTGAGAACCGCTTCCCACCGTGGGGTCGCGATTCGCTGGCCGAGGATTACCTGGAACGCAAAGCTGTGGCTGAATCCGAAGCCTTGGTTTGCTCCGAACCGGGCGTAATGCAGTGGCTCCGCGAGGCGGGATGGCAGCTGCCTCCGGCGACGTTTGTGGAGGATGCCGACTCCGCGGAATCGCCCCCGTTCTGGCGCGACCTGCTTGCGCTTCGGCCAAGCGTGGCACTTGACCCTCCGGCCCCCAGGGTAAGCGTCTGCCTCTCCTACTACGAGAAACCCGCTTTTTTGGACGAGGCCCTGGCCTCCCTCAAGGGCCAGTCGGTCCAGCCCCACGAGGTGATCATCGTCGACGACGGATCTACAAGCCGGGATGCGGGGGACGCTCTCTCCGCGGCAAGAAAGAGCTTTGAGCCCCTTGGATGGAAATTCATCCGCCAGGACAACAAGGGACCGGCCTCGGCGAGGAACCTCGCCGCCCGCGCAGCGTCCGGCGATGCCGTGCTCTTCTGCGACGCCGACAACCGCTTCCGCCCGTCCATGGTCGCGGATCTGGGGCACGCCCTGGCGAAGAGCGGGGCCGATTGCGTCACCTGCGCATTCCATGCCTTTCGCGACCTGCCGGCGGAAGGCGACGACGACCCGGGCTACGTCTTTGTTCCGATTGGGGCCTGCGAGGAGCTCGGCGCGGTGGAAAACGTCCTTGGAGACACCAACTTCATCATAAAGCGCAATGTGTTCCTCGGGCGCGGCGGGTTTCCGGAGGGGAATCGCGCCGCGAGCGAGGACTGGCAGTTTCTCTTTGAGTTGGTGCGGGATGGCGGTCGGATGGAGGCGCTTCCACGGGTTCTCTTTGAGTACCGCATGCTGGCGGCCGGCTATGCGCGCCGAAAAGGAGAGGTCGCGGCCGCCGAGGCGGCCCTCGCGCCGTTGCTGGCCGCCGCCGATCCCCTCTGGCGGCGCCTGTGGGCGCACTTGGCGGGCTCCGTGCGCGATTCGAGGCTTGCCAGGGCCGAGGCCTCGATGGCCGCCCTCAAATCCGAGGCTGCCGCCTTGAGGTCCGCCGAGGAATCGCTGCGCGCCCGGGCGGCCGCCAGCGAGGAGACCCTCCGTCTCACCCGCCAGCATGCCTTCAACCTTGAGCAGCTTCGCGGCGTGCTTGAACGGCGGGTGCGGGAGCTCGAGAGCCAATGCGACCACCTCACGGACACCATCCACTTCCGGGACGAGGCCATCCGTTCTCATCTGGCGCTGATCCAGGTGAGGGAGGAGAAGATACGGGCGATGGGCGAAAGTTTCTCCTGGAAGGCCACGGCGCCGCTCCGGTACCTCCGCCGCACGTTTCTCGACTCCCGAAAGATCGGGCGCGCCCACACCGTGCCCCACCCAAACGAAAGCGGAGCGGCGGCCCCGTTGCCACCCAGGCCAAAGCCGGAGTTCCGCTACAGCGTGGATACCCCGCAGAGATGGACCCTGGATCCCAGGCCGATCACCCTGGTCGGCTGGTGTTATGCGAAGGGCCCCGCGAAACTGGACGCAATCCGCGCCGTTCTCCCGGACCGGACGGTTTCCGGGACGTATGGATTGAAGCGCAACGACGTCCTCGCCTCGGACCCTGGAAATCCGCAGACCGAATACTGCGGCTGGAAGCTCGACCTCGAGCTGGGTCCCGCGGACAAGCTGCTGGACCTTGAGGTTCGGGATGACGCCGGCGCCTGGCACAAGTTCTTCCATACCGGGCTTTGGATTGGCGAAGGAAAGGGACCACCGGCGCTCACCGACTACGACGAGTGGGTCCGGGTGTACGACAACCCGGACCCCGAGGCCCTGAGGAACCAGGCAGAGCAGGCCGCCGCCCTCCTGCGGCAGCCACTCCTTTCGATCGTGATGCCGGTCTACGACACGCCCGCGGAGTGGCTCACGAGCGCCGTCGAATCGGTTCGGAAGCAGACGTACCCGAACTGGGAGTTGTGCATAGCCGACGACGCCTCCCCTTCCGCCCATGTGCGACCCTTGCTTGAGCGGTTTTCGCGCCACGATTCGCGCATCAAGGTGGTCTTTCGCGAAGAAAACGGCCACATCTCCGCCGCCTCCAATTCCGCCCTGGCGCTGGCCTCGGGCGAGTATGTCGCATTTCTCGATCACGACGACGAACTCGCGCCCAACGCCCTGTTTGAGGTTGCGGCCGCGCTGAATGCCCATCCCGAGGTTGATTGGATCTATAGCGACGAGGACAAGATCGACGAAACCGGCAGGCGGCACGACGCCTATTTCAAACCGGACTTCCTCCCGGACCTGTTTCTGGCCCAGAACTATACGACCCATCTTTCGGTGTACCGCACCTCCCTGGTCAAGGGAGCCGGCGGCTTCCGCGAGGGCTTTGAGGGAAGCCAGGACTGGGACCTCGCGTTGCGGGTCTTGGAAGCCACGGCTCGCTCCCGGATCCTGCATATTCCCAGGATCCTGTACCACTGGAGGGCCATACCCGGGTCGACCGCTCTTGGGATCGACGAAAAGTCCTATGCAAGCGAAGCCGCCCGGCGTGCGTTGGCGGAGTACTTCCTGCGTCAGGGCCGGAGCGTCGGCTTGCACCGGACTGCGGGGGGGCATTGGCGTGTCCGGTATCCCCTGCCCGAGCCCCCGCCCCTGGTGTCGCTCGTGATTCCGACCCGGAACGGGCTGAACCTGCTGCGACCCTGCGTGGAAAGCATCCTGGGGAGGACCACCTACCCTGGTCTTGAGCTGATCATCGTCGACAACGGTTCTGACGACCCGGCAACGCTGCGGTTTCTGGAGTCCCTGGCGGGTGGATCGCATCCGCTGCTCGGGGGCGGGCGTTCGGCGTCCGTCCTCGCCTATGACAGGCCTTTCAATTATTCGGCGATGAACAACTTCGCGGTGCGGCATGCGAAGGGCGAGGTCCTCGGGCTGCTCAACAACGACCTGGAGGTGATCACCCCGGAATGGCTCGACGAGATGGTCTCCCATGCCCTGCGCCCGGAAATCGGGTGCGTGGGTGCGATGCTGTACTATCCGAACGACACGATCCAGCATGCGGGATGCGTGCTGGGCGTCGGCGGCGTGGCCGGTCACGCCTTCAAGGCGTGGCCGAGGGGAAGCGAGGGGCGCTTCAATCGGGCGCGCCTGGCCCAGAACTACAGCATCCTCACCGGGGCCTGCCTGGTGGTCCGCAAGTCGATCTATGACCAGGTCGGGGGCCTGGACGAGGCGGAGCTGGCGGTGGCCTTCAATGACATCGATTTTTGCCTCAAGGTGCGTGCGGCGGGCTATTTGAACCTTTGGACTCCATTTGCCGAGTTGTACCATCACGAGAGCGCGAGCCGCGGCGCCGACAACACGGAGGAAAAGGCCAGGCGATTTCGGCGGGAGGGCGACACCATGACCCTGCGGTGGGGGGACCTGCTGGACCACGACCCGGCCTACAATCCCAACCTGACTCTCGAGAAGGAGGACTTTTCGCTGGCCTCCCTGCCAAGGCCCGGGAGCTCGCTGGCATGAGGGTGTGGTCCGGCTTTCGACCGAGGTGCCTGACCGGCGGCCTCCTGCTTCGAGTGGGCTTCTCCGTCGCCATTTTTGCCTTTGTCCTGGGGGCTCGCTGGGCCGTCGTCGACAGGTTTGGGTCGGACCTTCCCGAGTGGGACCAGTGGGACGCCGAGGGCCTCCACTCCCTGGTGCCGTGGTTCGAGCGGACCGGATACCTGGCGGAGCTCGTTCGGGCCCAAAATGAACACCGGGTGGTCGTCACCAAGCTGGTCAATCTCGGACTTACGCTGGCCAACGGGCAATGGGATCAGAAACTGGAGTGCACGGTGAACGCCTTGTTCCCGGCGACGATCGCCGTCGGGTTTTATCTCCTGGCCGCCCGGATTTTTCCCGCGCGTCGCCGGGTCCTCCTGGTTCTCCTTCTGATGGCGGCGTTCGGCCTGCCCCTCTCCTGGCAGAACATCGTGAGTGGGTTCCACTCGCAACAGTTCTTCCTGCTTGGTTTCTCAGCCGCCGCCATCGCCCTGCTTCCGAATTCGCGCCCAGGGTCGACGGGCTGGGTCCTTGGCGCCGTTTCGGCGGCTCTGTCGCTCTGGTCCATGGCGTCGGGACTGCTCGCCGCCGCCGTGGTGGCGGGTCTGGTCGCCCTGGGGCTCGCCAGGGGACGCGCCACCTGGAGGGCCCAGCTGCCGACGCTCGGGCTTTGCGCTGTGTTGGTGGGCGTCGGGCTGCTTTCGCAGGTCTCCTTCGCCCCCCACGAGGTCCTCAAGGCGCACACGGTGCGGGACTTTGCCCTGACCGTGGTCCGGGCGATGCAATGGCCGGCCTCATCCATGGAGGTGTTCGCCATCCTGTATTGGCTGCCTTGGTTCTTGCTCGCTTGGCGGGTACTTCGTCGACCGGGGATAGGCACGGCTCCCTGGGAAGCCGGGTTTGAGGGCCTTGGCCTGACACTGCTGGGCCTTGGTGCCTGGGTGTTGCTCCAACTGCTGGCGACCGCCTACGCCCGGGGTGCCGGGGGGCCCTCCCCCGCTTCCCGTTACGTAGACACGCTTGCCTTCGGGCAGGTCGTGAACGGCCTCTCGCTTGCGTGGGTCTGGCGCGCCGGAAATCCAGGTCGTCGCCCACGCCTGGGACTGGCACTGCTGTCCCTTGCCTGGTCGGCGGCATTCGCGTGGGGGGCCGGCATGCAAACGGCGCAGTCGCTCTCGACCGACCTGCCGCAGACTCGGGACCATTTCGCAAGGGCGGAACAGAACGTCCACGACTACCTGGCCACCGGCAATGATGCCTTTCTCTTCCGTCCCGACATCCCGTACCCAGGCGCCTCATCGCTCCTCGTGCGGATCCGTCTTCCGATTCTCAGAAACCTGCTCCCCGGCAGCGTACGGCCGCCCATCACCCTGAGAGGTGCGCCAGGATCCACGGGCTTCGCCGTGGGCTCGTTCCCTCCGCCCACGCCGCCGCCCATGCACATGGATTCCTGGGGTTCGAGTCCCGTCGGAACTCCGGACCATGTCCGCTCTTGGGAAAGCGAGCCCGTCATTCCGCGTAGGAGGGGATATCTGAAGTTTGAGGTCGCGGGACACGCCGGCGAGCCCGGAGTCGCGCTCGAGCTGGAGGACGCGGCGACGCATGCCAGGCTGGCCGACGTGCGCCCTGCAAAGGTCCCGGGCTTCGCCTGGCGCAGCGTGTTCGTCCCTGAACCCTCGGTGCCCTTCATCATCGCCGCGCGGGACGGGGGAACCAACCAGTGGCTCGCCTTCACGGATCCCGTCGAAATCGGGCCGCTCTCCTACCGGGCCTGGCGCGTCGCCAGGTGCGGGGTCTGGATTGCGGGCCTGGCGCTCCTTGCCACCCTCGCCCTCACCGCCCTCGCGGAAGCGGGCGCTTGCGGCCTGCCGCGAACCAGGCAAAGCTCGGGCGACCCATGAAAACCCTGCTCGTCACCGGATCGTCCGGGCTCATCGGCTCCGAAGTCTGCGCCTACTTTGCCCGCGAGCTCGGCTACCGCGTGCATGGCATCGACAACAACCAGCGCGCCGTCTTCTTCGGCCCGGCGGGCGACACCCGATGGAACCAGGAGCGGCTGACGAAGGAGCTGCCTGACTTCCGGCATCATGAGCTCGACATCCGCGACAGGGCCGGGGTCCTCGCCCTTGTCAAGTCGATCAGGCCCGACGCCATCGTCCACACCGCCGCCCAGCCGAGCCATGACCGCGCCGCGGCCATCCCCTTCGACGATTTCGACACCAACGCGGGCGGCACCCTGAACCTCCTGGAGGCCGCCCGCCAGGCGTGCCCCGAGGCTCCGTTCGCGCACATGAGCACGAACAAGGTGTACGGCGACGCCCCCAACAGGATCGCCCTGGCGGAGCTGCCCACCCGGTGGGACTACGCGGACCCGGCCTTTGCGAACGGCATTCCGGAGACCTTCACCATCGACCAGTCGAAGCATTCCCTGTTCGGCGCCTCGAAGGTCGCCGCCGACGTGATGGTGCAGGAGTACGGCCGCTACTTCGGGCTGCCCACCTGCTGCCTCCGGGGAGGGTGCCTCACGGGGCCCAACCATACCGGGGTCGAGCTCCACGGCTTCCTGAGCTTCCTGGTGAAGTGCAACCTGGAGGGACGGGAGTACCGGGTGTTTGGATACAAGGGGAAGCAGGTGCGGGACAACATCCACTCGCTCGATGTCGCGCGTTTCATAGCAGCGTTTGCCGGCGCCCCCAGGGCCGGGGAGGTCTACAACCTCGGCGGCGGAAAGGCCAACAGCACCTCGATCCTGGAGGCGTTCAAGCTTGTCGAAAAGTTTTCGGGGAGGGCCCAGGTCCACTCCTATGTCGACCAGAACCGCGCGGGCGATCACATCTGCTATTACTCCGACCTGCGCAAGATGCGGGCCCACTATCCTTCCTGGGACATCACCCAGTCGCTGGAGGAGACCGTCCGGCAGATCGTCGAGGCGACCCGCCGCAAGATGGGGTGACGTTCAGAAGGTCGCTATGGACTCCAGGCGCCTGCGGTACCGGGCGCCGATCATCACCGGGGAGAAACGCGCCTCGATGGTGGACCTGGCCGCGCTGCCAAGGCCCGCGGCGAGCGCGGGGTCCCCGGACAGGCGCGTCATCCACTCCGCAGCGTGCCCGACATCGGGCTCCGCCCATGTGGACCCCCTGGTATAGGGCCCGTGACTCCGGTCGAGCGTCACGATCGTAGCCCTGACCGGACATCCGTTTGCGGGCGTCACGAATTCCGCGGGCGCCGACCAGTCCGTGGAGATCACCGGCTTCCCCAGGTACATGCACTCGGCGATCGCCAGGCCGAAACCCTCCGAACGGTGGAGCGACACGAAGCAGTCGCAGGCCGCCTCGAGGGCGTAGATGTCGGCCCGGTCGAACGTGCCGTCGACCAGCATCACGCCGGGCAGGTCCCCGGCGGCCTCCCTGAGGGCGCGGAAGTCGGCGGGATTCGCCTCCGCATTGTGCACCTTGACGACCAGCCGCGCCCCCTCGGCCCCGAGGCCCGAGAGGCGGAATGCCTCGATTGCCCCGCCGGGGTTCTTCCGCGCCGAATAGGAATTGAGGTCGAAGAGCGTGAGGAAAAGGAACCCCTGGGCGGGGAGGCCGAACCGCGCGCGGAGGTCGGCCTGCGAAGCGGTGGGCCGCTGGAATGCCACCGAGTGCGGCATCGTCAGCACGGGCTGCGGGCACTTGATCGCGATGGCCTCCCGAGTGAAGTCGCTCGGGCACCAGATCTCGTCAAAGAGGTCGCAGTGCGGCAGCCAGGAGTCGGGAAACTCGGGCAGCTCCCAGGCAAAGTACGCGATGTTGTACCGGTCCGCGCGAAACCCGGGCCCGTGGTGGTGGTCGACCTCGCCGGCCGCCGGCGGATCGAGGTGCATGACATTCACCCCGTGGGGAT
>CAZGOX010000102.1:0-8729 GCA_964527955.1 uncultured Opitutaceae bacterium
CTCGGGTATTACTGCAGGCTGGGCCTGCTCGACGAATTTCGCAAGGGGCCCGAGGAATGGCCGACCTTCGGCGAGGAGGCGCTCGGCGAGGTGCGCCGCATCGAGCATTATCGCCGAACCCTTGGAATCGGCCGTCGGGCCCTCCCATTGATCTGCGAATTGCGCCGCGATGGGGAGCGCCTGGACATCGAACTCCGGTTCCTGGACGGCCCGTCCGGGCCATGAACGCCGGCGGCACCGACGCAGCGCCGTCCGAGGCGATCGTCGCCAAGGGCCTGACAAAGTGGTTTGGCGAGGGCGAGACCAGGACCACGGCCGTGAACGGCGTCGGGTTTACCGCGCATTTTGGCGAGATGCTGTATGTCGTGGGCCCCTCGGGAAGCGGGAAGACCACGCTCCTCAGCATGATTTCCGGGATCCTGCGGCCCAATTCCGGCACGGTGTCCGTGAAGGGGGCCGACATCTGGAAGCTCGGCAAGGACGCCCTGGCCGACTTCCGCCTCAACACGATCGGCTTTGTCTTCCAGGACTTCCATCTGTTTCCCCGGCTGACCACGGCGGAGAATGTCGCGATCCCGTTGATTCTGAAGAGGCGCAACTGGGACGAGGCGATCACGAAGGCCGCGGAATGCTTGGAGATTGTCGGCCTGGGAAACCGCGCCGGCATCGTGCCCATCAAGCTCTCGGGCGGCGAGCAACAGAGGGTGGCCATCGCCCGCGCAATCGTGAGCCGCCCGGAGATCCTGATTCTCGACGAACCGACGGCATCCCTCGATGGCGACACCGGGAGGATGATCATCGCCTTCGTGAAGAAGGAAATCCTGAACAAGAGCCGGTGCATACTGATCGTCACGCATGACGCCAGAATCAACGAGTACGCCGACAGGATCCTCCATATGGAGGATGGCCGCCTCACGGCCTACGAGAAGGGAACCGAATGAACAGCGACGAACCCAGGAACGAGGCCAGGACGGCCGAGGCGGCGGCTGATACCAAGGCGCCTGAGCCCAAGCCCGAGACCAAGCAGGATCCCAAGGCTCCCGCGCCGGCCATCGACGTCAAGGGCATCCAGTCCAAGACAGGCACCAGGAACAGGCTCATCTTTGTCGTCTCGATCGTTGGCGTGCTGGCCGGTCTGGTCGCGGCGTATATCTTCGGCACCGGGAGGAAAAGCCAGCCGCCCGCGTTCAAGCCGGTCAGCAGCCCATACGACTCGGCCGTCTATGCCAACGGAATCATCGAGAGCGACCAGTCGTCCGGCTCAAACATCAACATTTATCCCGAGGTTTCCGGCCCGATCACACAAGTGTTCGTGCATGAGGGGCAGGAGGTGGCCGCCGGCGCCCCCCTGCTCACCATCGACGACTCGGTGCAAAGGGCGACCACGGAGCAGCTCCGACTCCAGTCCGAGGCGGCCCTGGCCATCCTGAACGAGCTCAAGGCGGAGCCACGTCAGGAGACGCTTGCGATCGCCAAGGCGCAGGTGGAACTCGCTGAGTCCAGCCTTAAGACGGCCGTTGACCAGCGCGACAAGGACCGTGCCTCCTACGAAAGCAACTCCAAGTCGATCAGCATGGAGGTTCTCGATACGGCGGAAGATGCGGTCAAACAGGGGGCGGCAGGCCTGGCCGTCGCCCGAAGGCAGCTTGATCTGACCCAGGCCGGCGCATGGAGCTACGACGTGGCAAGCCAGGAGATGCAGGTCCGTTCGCTCCAGCAGGCCTTCCGGGCGGCCGACGCGCTTCTCCAAAAGTATTCCATCAAGGCCCCGGTCGCAGGAATCGTGATGTCCGTCTATGCCGCGGTGGGGAGCTCGGTGTCACCCCAGGGTTCCTACGACCCCTTCACGGGAGCCTTCGACCAACTGGTGATCATGGGTCCAAGCCAGGACCATCTCGCCGTGCGCTGCTTTGTGGACGAGATCCTGATTTCGCGGCTGCCGTCCAAGTGGCATATCCGCGCGCAGATGTCCATCACGGGCACCGACATCAAGGTGCCGCTGGAATTCGTCCGGGTGCAACCCTATGTGTCTCCCAAGATCGAGCTTTCCAATGAACGCCAGGAGAGGGTGGACCTGCGGGTCCTGCCGGTGATCTTCCGCTTCGAGAAGAGGGACATCCCGGTCTACCCCGGCCAGCTGGTGGACGTGTACATAGGGACCCAATGAAGGCGCACCTTCGATGCGCCGGCCTCGCAGCCCTCGCCGCGGTGCTCGGCGCCTGTGCGGTCGGGCCTGATTTCATCCGGCCGACGCCGCCCGATGCGGATCGGTATTCGCGCGAGGCCCAGCCCGCTGCAACGACCGCGGCGGGAGGCGTTTCACAGCGCTTTTCGTCCGACGGGACCCTTCCGTCCAATTGGTGGCAGCTCTTCAAGTCTGCCCCCCTGGACTCGATGGTTCGGCAGGCCCTTGCCAACAACCCGACCCTCCAGGCGTCCGAAGCCAGCCTGCGCCAGAGCCAGGACAACCTGCGGGCGGGATACGGGGTTTTCTACCCGCACGTGGGTGCGGATCTGGATGTGCGCCGGGAACGCACGGAGCCCTTGCAGCAGGGACTGCAGACGCCGGGTTCGATTTTTAACCTCGTGACGTTGAGCGGAACCGTCGGCTATGTGTTCGACGTGTTCGGCGGCGAGCGCCGGACGGTCGAGGGGCTGCGGGCGCAGACGGACACCCAGTTCTTTGCGGACAAGGCGGCCTACCTGGCGCTCTCGGCAAATGTCGTCAATGCCGGCATCGCACGGGCGGCCTACGCCGCCCAGGCCCGGGCCACGCGGCAACTCATCGAATTGGAGCACCAACAGCTTCAGCTAACGGCTGCGCAGGTGCGCGCCGGCACCGAGCCCTATGCAGCTCTGCTGGCCGTCCGAACCCTGATCGCCGCCAACCAGGCCCTGCTTGCCCCCCTTGAACAGAAGATCAGCCAGACGGAAGACCTGCTGGCGACCTTGGAGGGCGTCGTGCCGTCCAAGGCCGACCTGCCCGACATCGACCTGGAGGGGCTTTGCCTGCCGTCCGACCTGCCGGTAAGTCTTCCGTCCGACCTCGTTCGCCAGCGCCCCGACATCCTTTCAGCCGAGGCCCAACTGCATGCAGCCAGCGCAAACATCGGGGTCGCGACCGCGGCCCTGTTTCCGAGCATCAGCCTCACCGGCACTCTTGGCGCGGCGGGCACGGGGTTCGGCTCGCTGTCGGCGGCCAACGCCCGGTTCTGGAGCATCGGGCCTTCGGCCACCATTCCTGTCTTCCAGGGGGGCGCGCTCTGGTTCGGGAGAAAGGCGGCCATCGATGCCTACCAGCAGTCGCAGGCCAGCTATCGGCAGACCGTGTTGAACGCATTCGCCCAGGTGGCGGACTCCCTGAAGGCACTGGAGCACGACGCCGACGGTCTTCAGGCGCAGGGCGCCGCACTGGATGCCGCCCGCGAGCAGCTGGTCCTCTTGCAGAGCAACTATGGCGCCGGCCTCGTGGCTTACCCGGACGTGCTGGTGGCCGACGTGCAATTCCACGAGGCGGGCATTGCCTACCTCCAGGCACTGGCCCAGCGCCACCAGGACACCGTCGCCCTTTTCGTGGCGCTGGGAGGAGGCTGGTGGAACCACCCGCTTCCGACGGCAGAAAGCGCGGGGCCATGAAATACGGCGGCATCCTGAGGATCGGATTCAAGCTGCTGGTCAACGACACGGCCAAGTTTACCGCGCTGCTGATCGGGATCACCTTTTCCGTATTCCTGATGGTCGAGATGACCGCGATGTTCGCCGGGATCCTGAACCGGGCCTATTCCACGGTCACGAACATCGGCGCCGCCATGTGGGTCATGGATCCCGCGGTCAACACCGCCTCAAGCGCCATCCCGATGCCCGATTATCTCCTGGATGCGGTGCGCAGCATGGACGGCGTCAGCTATGCGGTCCCGCTCTTCATCGGCGGGGCGTTGGTCAAGCTGGAGAACGGGACGTACCAGTCGGTGAGTGTCGTGGGTCTCGACGATGACAGCCTGTTCGGCCGCCCCGAGATCGAGCAGGGTAACATCCAGGAGATTTACAACGACAACACGTTCTTTGCCGTCGATGACGCCGAGTTTTCGAAGCTTGGGAATCCCAAGATCGGGACCACTTTCGAACTCAACGACTTTCGCGGAACCATCGTGGGCATCGCCCGGGTCGCCTCAAACGGACTCAACGGGGTGCCGACCCTCTATACGACCTACAACCTCGCCACCGCCTACATCCCATCCACCCGATTCACGATATCCTACATCCTGGTCCAGCCGAAGAACGACGCTGCGGTCGCCGGCATCAAGGCGCAGGTGGCCAAGCTGGGCTACATGGCCTTCACCAAGGCGGAATTCAACCAGCGGATCTCGGACTTTTACACCTACCAGACGGGCATCGGCACCAACATCCTCCTGATGACGGTCATCAGCTTCCTCGTCGGGCTGTCGATTTCGGGCCAGACTTTCTACAGCTTCATCCTCGAGAATCTCGAGAAGTTCGGCGCGCTGAAGGCCATCGGCGCCAAGGGGCGCGAACTGGTCTACATGATCCTGTTCATGGCGACCTTCACGGCCCTGACCGGCTACGGCCTCGGGATCGGGCTGGTGACCCTGATGATCGCGGTCGCCAAGAGCCGGCTGCCCAACTATGCCGCCACGATCACGTTTGGGAATCTTGCACTTGCCTTCGGCATGGTCCTGCTGATCGCCGGAATTTCGAGCTACATCGGGGTGCGCAAGGTGCTGAAGATCGAGCCGTTCGAAATCTTCAGGGGGTAGTCTGCCCCTTTTCCGGCTTATGGGCCAGGTCGCCGAAGGAACGGCGGATTTCCTCGACCTTGTCGCGGTACGTCTCGGCATCCCCAAAGGCGACGAAATACTTATACCGGCTGTGTTCGCACTTGGCGCAGCCCGCGTGCTTGATGGGGCACCAGTGCTGCTCGGTCCGGGCGGCGATCTCGGTGAAGTAGCCGAGGATCCCGTTCACATAGGCGCAATAGTCGCAGTTGAACTTCTCGAAGAAGTTGAGATAGCCCAGCCGGTTGCGGTCGAAGGCCAGGTAGTCGCCGCGGCGGACCTTTGGGATCCCGTAGATGGGAAAGCACACGGCTTGGTACACCGTGCCCACCAGATCCGCCAGCGCGATGGGAATCACGCACATCCAGATGATGGGGGAGGTGGCGAGGACGAGAAAGCGCGAGTGGAGCACGTAGTGGTGGAATCCCGTGCGCAGCCGTTTGTGCGTGGCCTTTGCCTCCGCGGTGAAGCGCACCCTTTTGGCGTGAATTTCATAGCAAAACGTGGCCTCCTTCGCCTTGGCCTCCCGGACCAGTTCCTTTTCGAGGTCGTGAATCTGTCCAAGCAGTGCGTCAAGTCGTTCGTTCATGATGTGTGGTGCAGCGTAGGGGGGACGACGGGTCGTTGCCATGGGGCATTACCCTACGGTTTCTTGCGCCCATCCCGGCAGGGCCACACCCCATAGGGAACGTCAGACCGGAGCCTCGAGTTCGGCCGTGCGCACCAGCTTCTTGTTCACAAACTGCTGGATTCCCATGTCGCCGAGTTCGCGCCCGTAGCCGGAGTCCTTGATTCCGCCGAAGGGCAGCTCGGCATCAGACCAGCTGATGTTATTGATGAACATCATGCCCGTATCGACCCGGCTCGCGACGCGCCGCCCCCGCGCCACGTCCTTGGTGAACACGGAGCCGCCCAGTCCAAAGTCGGAGTCGTTGGCGAGCGCGATGGCCGCCTCCTCGTCCTTGACCCGGAAGAACATCGCCACGGGGCCGAAGAATTCGTCCCTGAAGGCCGGATTCCCCGGCTCGACGTCGGTCAGGATCGTGGGCTCCATGAAGGAGCCCGGCCGGTCGAAGCGTTTTCCTCCGAGCAGCACCTTTGCCCCGTGCGCGACCGCGCTGTCGACCTGCCTGAGCAGCCCCTTCAGGGCCGATTCCGTGGACAGGGGCCCCAGGGCCGTCTTCTCGTCCATCGGGTCGCCAGGCTTGAGCGCGGCCAGCGCCGCCTTGAATCTTGCGAGGAACTTGTCGGCAAGCTTGTCGACGACGATGAAGCGCTTTGCCGCGCAGCAAGTCTGCCCCGTGTTGTACATCCGTCCCCAGACGGCCCATTTCACCGTATGCTCGAGATCTGCATCGTCGAGGACGATGAACGCGTCGCTGCCGCCGAGTTCCATCGAGGACACCTTGAGGTTTTTTCCGGCCCGCGCTGCAATGCTCCTTCCCGCCTCGACGCTTCCGGTCAGCGCAACGCCCTTGATTCGCGGGTCGTCGATCACCCGGTCGGACTGCCCGTGCGAGATCAACAGGTTCGTATAGAGCCCGGCCGGCGCCCCGGCGTCGGCCCAGAGCTTCTCGAATGCGATCGCACACTGCGGGACACAGCCCGCGTGCTTCACGACCAGGACGTTGCCCGCCATCAGGTGAGGCCCCGCGACCCGGGCCAGCTGGTAGTAGGGAAAATTCCAGGGCTCCACCCCGAAGACCACGCCGATCGGGCTGCTCTCCATATGGGCGGCCCCGATGGCCGGATGGAGCTCCACGGGACCGAGGAAACGCTCGGCGTTCCTGGCGTAGTAGGCGAGGATGCTGGCGCTGAATTCCACCTCGCCGCGCGCCTCGGAGATCCGTTTGCCCATTTCGAGGGTCATGGTCCGGGCAAAGGCGGCGACCCTTGCATGGAGGAGGGCCGCCGCCTTGGAAACAATGGCGGCCCGCTCCCCGAAGGAGGTGTGCCGCCAGGTCTCGAAGCATCGGGCTGCCGTGGAGAGTTTCTCCTCGAGCTGCCCGTCGGTCAGTGTCTCAAAGGTCTTCAGGACCTCTCCGTTGCTGGGGTTGACGCTTTGGTAGGCCGGCGCGGGCTTTGCCTTGGGGGCCACGGGGAGGGTCGCGGATAGGGTTGTCATGAAGGGTGCCGGAGGCCGGTTCGCCCCCGAACAACGACTGTAGGCCTCATGGTTGCACGAGGCCATGAGGTGTTTCCCTCAGTCCGTCCGACTGAAACCGGGTAGGGACGCCCGGCCCGGGCGTCCGGGCAGACCTTGGGGTTAGTCGAGAACTCCGGTCGGATTGGGCCAATTCAAGACGGACCGCGGGGCTGCGAAGGACCCTAAAGTCTGCCCGGACGGGCGGGCCGCCCGTCCCTACCTTGGCCGGCTGAGGCTGCCGGAGGGGACCTCGGCCCGGATCGTCGTGCCCTTTCCCCGCGCGGAAAAGATGCTGAAACGGCCGCCGATCATTTCCACGCGCTCGCGCATGCCGGTCAATCCCAGGCGATCGTCCCAGGCGGAGGAAGAGATGAGGCCCACGTCGAAGGCCTTCCCGTTGTCGACGACTTCCAGGCAGACGCCGCCGCGGGACTTGAGGATGACCACCTTCACCTCTTTGGCCTGCGCGTGCTTGGCGACATTCGCGAGGGCCTCCTGCGCAATGCGGAAGAGCATTGTCTTCTTGACGTTGTCGAGGGCCTCGACGCCCAGGAAGGCTGCAAACTGGACGCGCAGGCCGCTCTGCCTGGCGATGTCGTCGACCAGGGACCGGAGGGCGGGGATCAGCCCGAGATCGTCCAGCATCGCGGGACGAAGATCCCGGGCAAACTTGTGCACGGTCCGAACCGACTCCTCGACCAGCCGGCGCAACGGGACGATCTTCCGCTTGATCTCCCGGGGGTCGGACTTGGCCGACTCGGCGAATGCGAGCAGCTGGACGTTGATGCCGATGAGGAGCTGGCTGATCTTGTCGTGCAGCTCGCGGCTGATCTCTTTCCGCTGTTTTTCCTGGACGGTCAGCAGCTGGTGTGAGATCTCGCGCAGCTTGTGGTGAAGGTGGCGCGACTCCTCCAGGAGCCGCTGGGAATTTTGCTCGCTTTTCTTGAGGGAGGTCTCGGCGGCCTGGCGTTGGACAATTTCGCCCTCCAGCTTCCGGTTCGTGGCGGCCAGGATGTCGATTCGTCGCTGTGCCTCCTCCGCCAGCTTTCGGGTCGATATGTCGAACGCCGCGAGCCGGCACCACCTCCGGGCGCCACTCTGCGGGACGGAGGACATCGCCTGGACCTCGGCCCAGAAGGACGGGCGGTTGGGGGACAGCAGGGACACTTCGCATGTCTGTTTTTCCCGAACCGAAAATGCGGCCCCGAGCATGGCATTGAAGGCCGGCCTGCTCCCGGGCGCCACAAAGAGCTGGAAACGGCGCCCGGTGATGCCCGATCTCTCCAGCCCGAGCAGGATTGCCCCGGTCAGGTTCGCGTCCAGGACCAGGCCCTGTTCATCGAGGGTAAAGTACCCCACCGGGGCGAAGTCATACAAATCGGTGTACTTCTCCAGGCCTGCCTCGACCTCGGCCTTGGCCTGCTTGAGCTCCTCATTCTGCAGTTCCAGTTCGATCTGGTGGACATGCAGTTCATGGAGAATGCGCTGGGCGTCGGCTTTGACTCTCGCCCCCGCACCGGCTGCCGGGCGTGTGCCCAGCTTGCTCTCGGCGAGGCGGCGCAGCGCGCCGGAACCGGCCCGGGGTTTCGGTCTCCCGATCATGACTTTGGCCTCTTGGAAGAACCGGCCGTCCGCTTCGCTTTGCCCGGCGCGTCCCGGAGGACGGGCTTCGGGTCCCTGTCCTTGAGGCGCACCATGGCGCGATCCAAGGCGAATCCCTGCTGGGCCGACTGCCTGACCAAACTGCCGTGCCTTGAACGCAGGTCGGCCTCGACGTTCTTGGCCGAGGT
>CAZGOX010000103.1:0-8693 GCA_964527955.1 uncultured Opitutaceae bacterium
TCGACACGAGCAGCGCGAGCTCGATGTCGACCGTGCGCGGAGTGACCGACTTCATCGCCGCCAGGATCTCAAGGGCCTTCCTCTCGGCCCGCTTGTAGTCGTTGAAGTTTTCCATCAGGACTTGGGGCGGGGCTTGAAGGAGGAGGTCTTGGAAAGCTTTTCCCAGAGGGAGCGCTCCTCGGCGGTGACCGCGGTTGGCGTCTGGATGCTGACGGTCGCGTACAGGTCGCCCCGGGTGCCGTCCTCGACCGGCAGGCCGAGGCCCCGAAGGCGGAGCCGGCTCCCGGCCGCGGTTCCGGGCGGCACGCGGAGCGAGGTCTCCCCGTCGAGCGTGGGGATCTTCACCTTCACGCCGAGCACGGCCTCCCAGGGGGCGAGGTCGAGGTCGCAGTGGAGATCGGCCCCATGGACCGTGAAGTCCGGATGGCGGGCCAGGCGGACGCGGAGGTAGAGATTGCCGGCAGGGCTCCCGCCGACTCCCGGGTTGCCCTGGCCTGCGAGGCGGATCTTCTGGCCCTCGCGGACTCCCGCCGGGATGCGCACCTGGTAGGTGTCCAGGCGGTCCTCGCCGCGGTCGGCCCCCGGCCTCCTGAGCGTGATTTTCCTGACCGCCCCCTTCAGGGCCTCCTCCAGGGAGACGAGGAGGTCGGCCTCCACGTCCTCTCCCTGATGGGCGACGGATTCCCCGGGGCCGCGCGCGCCGCCCGCCCCGCGCCGCGATGAGCGGAAGCTATCGTGGCCTCCGCCAAAGAAGGACTCGAAAAAGTCGCTGAAGCCGGTGCCCCCGAACTCGAAGTCGGGCTCGCCGCCCTGCCCGGGGGAGGCGTGGCGCCGGTAGGCCTCGCCCGCCGCGGCCGGTCCGCCGGCGCCGTCCTGCCAATTGGCCCCCAGTTCATCGTACCGTCGCCGCTTCTCGGGGTCGCCCAGCACCTCGTAGGCCTCGTTGATCTCCTTGAATTTCTTTTCGCCGGCCACCTTGTTCTTCGCCACGTCGGGATGGTGCACGCGGGCAAGCTTCCTGAAGGCCTGCTTGATCTCCTCGGGAGAGGCCGTCCGGGCCACGCCGAGCGTCTGGTAGTAGTCCTTGAATTCGACGGGCATGGCGGTGAGAAGATTAAGACTGGAACCGGGGGGGGTGAGGAGCAAGACTTGGCGGGCCTCACTCAATCCCCGATATCCTGCAACAAAACCCTATCCCATGAGCCAACCCATCCAAGTCACCGTCTGGGGTGAATTCCGGCACGAGAAGCGGAATCCCAAGGTCGCCGCGCATTACCCGAAGGGCATGCACGAGACCATAGCAGGGTTCCTCCGGGCCCATTCCGACTTCGTCGTGGGAACGGCCACGCTCGATGAGCCCGAGCACGGGCTCACGCAGGAGGTCCTCGACAAGACGGACGTCCTCACCTGGTGGGGGCACATGGCCCACGGCGAGGTCAACGATGCCGTCGTCGCACGGGTCCAGCGGCGGGTGCTCGAGGGCATGGGGCTGATCGTGCTCCACTCCGGGCACTTTTCGAAGATTTTCAAGGCTCTCATGGGCACCACGTGCTCCCTGAAGTGGCGCGAGGCGAACGACAAGGAGCGCCTTTGGACGGTCGACATGAGCCATCCCATCGCCGAGGGCCTCGGCGAGCATTTCGAGATCCCCGCGGAGGAGATGTACGGCGAGCCGTTCGGGATCCCGACGCCCGACGAGGTGGTCTTCATCTCGTGGTTCACGGGCGGCGAGGTGTTCCGCAGCGGGTGCACGTGGCGCCGCGGCCACGGGAGGGTGTTCTACTTCCGTCCCGGGCACGAGACGTACCCCACCTACCATCACAAGCAGGTGCAGCAGGTGATCACCAACGCCGTGCGCTGGGCCCGGCCGACCGTCCGGATCCCGGACGCCTGCCCCAACGTCGCCCCGCTCGAGAAGCCCGTTTCGCCATGAGCGCGAAAACGTCCAGGGGCCCGGTCCGGCTCGCCATCATCGGCACCGGCGGAATGGCGCACACCCACGCCCGCAACTTCCTGGGGATCCGCGGCTGCACGCTCGTGGCGGCGGCCGACATCGACCGCGCGCGCGTCGAGAAGTTCTGCGCGGAATTCGGGATCCCGGCCGCGTACACGGACGCCGGCAGGCTCCTCGCCGAGAGCGGTTGCGACGCCGTGACGATCGTGGCCCCGGACGCCGCCCACACGCCGCTTGCGCTGCAGGCCCTGGCCGCCGGCAAGCACGTCCTCTGCGAAAAGCCCCTCGCGCTCAACCACAAGGACGCCCTCCGCATGGCCGCCGCCGCCAGGCGTTCCGGCAAGGTCAACATGGTCAACTTCTCGTACCGCAACTGGCCCGCCCTAGAGGCGGTGGCGGCCGTGGTCCGCAGCGGCGGCATTGGCGAGGTCCGCCACGTCGAGGCGAGCTACCTCCAGTCCTGGCTCAGCAGCAAGGTCTGGGGCGATTGGCGCACCAGCCCGGGCTGGCTCTGGCGCCTCTCGAGCAAGCACGGGAGCCGGGGGACGCTGGGGGACATCGGGGTCCACATCCTCGACTTCGCGACCTACCCCGCGGGGCCCGTGTCCTCGGTGTACTGCAAGCTGAAGACCTTTCCCAAGGCTCCCCGGGACAAGATCGGGCCCTACGTGCTCGACGCCAACGATTCGGTCGTGATGGCCGTGGAGTTTGCGAACGGCGCCGTCGGCAGCATCCACACCACGCGCTGGTCCGCGGGCCACGCGAACCGGCTCTACCTCAAGGTCTCGGGAGCGGCCGGAGCCGTCGAAATCGACTCCGAGCGCTCCACGGACTCCTACCGGATCTGTTCCGGTCCCGACCTCGACAAGGCGAAGTGGCGCGCAAGGAAGGCCTCCGCAGTGCCGACGGTGTACTCCCGGTTCATCACGGCGATCCGCACCGGCAACGCCGGCCAGCCCGACTTCGCGCGCGGCGCCGAGATCCAGAAGGTCCTGGACGCCTGCTTCAAGTCCGACTCCCTGTCCCGGCCTGTCCGGGTGTGAGCCCGCATCTCCTCGCCGCGCCCGGCGGCGCCTACCGGCCCAGCACCCGGGAGGCGAGCTGCGCCTCGAAGGCGTCCAGGTCCTTCCAGCGCAGAGCGACGCGGGCCTTGAAGGGCCCGTTCGGGGAGCGCAGCGTGCGGCCATCGCCGGTGATGTCGAAGGAGACCGTCTCGGTTTCAACCAGGTCCTCGGACATCGCGAGGTACACGGCCGTGCAGTCAAACAGGGTCGTCGACTTCGTCGCGAAGAAATCGCACTTCATCCAGGTCTGGTTCTGCGCAAAAAGACAGTAGCTCTCGATGAGCGCACGGAGCATGGGGTCGTCCGTCGAGCACCAGATCCTGTGGTACCTTTCGCCCGTGAGCTCCACGAAGCCGCAGGTGTCGAGCGGGGTCAGCAGGATGTCCTGCCACGGCGCGGCGAGCACCGTCCGCAGGCTTGGGGGGTCGACCCTCACGTTGGTCTCGGCGACGGGAGGGCCCCCGCCATAGCCCACATCGAAGCTCCCGAACATCCCGACAAACCTGCATTTTGCCGCAAACCCGGGGTTGCGCCTCACGGCTTCCGCAAGGCTCGGCACGGGCCCTATCGCGATGATCGTCACCGGCCGCGGGGAGCTTTCCACGGTCGAGATCAGTTCGCCAATCCCGTCCTGGGCCACGCGCCCGGGATACTTTGAGAGGTCGTACCCGTCGATCCAGGGCAGGACGGTCTTCAGGGAATCGCCTGTCGGCCCTTGGTTGTCGCCGATCCCGATGGGGACGTCGCTCCTGCCGGCGGCCTCCAGGAACTTGGCGGCGACCCTCGCCCGGTACTGCGTGTCGGGCGGATCGGTGAGGACCAGCCTAAGGTCCAGCTCGGGCGAGCGCAGCAGGTAGGCCAGCGCCCAGGCGTCGTCGATGTCCGAGCCAATGTCGGTGACGAGGATCACCGGCGTCCGGGACGGCAGGTCGACCCGGCGGCCGGTGCGGGCGGACTCGCGCGCAGCGTCGAGGATTTCATCCACGACCAGGTTCGTGTCCACGGACGAGAGGCCCTCGGGACGGATCTCCTTCCGGACGACGGCTGCGAGGTAGGAAATCTCGTCGGCTTGGGGGCCCTGCAGCGCGGGGGCGACAAGGGTGGTCCCCGGTCCGTCGCCGTTCCTCAACTTCAGCGTCCCCCGGTCGGGAACCAGGATTGATCCCTTTTCGCCGTAGATCTCCATGTCCTTGCGCCCATAGGGCCAGTTCCAGGAGGCCTGGAGGATCGCCTGCGCCCGGGGGTAGGTGACGACGATCGTCGCCTCGTCGTCCACCTTGGGATAGACGCCTGGCTGGAGCCGCTGCGTGACGGCGGTCACCGAGGTCGGCCGCTGGCCGTCCATAAGCCAGGTCGCGAGGTCCGCGCCGTAGCACCCGAAGTCCATGAGGGCGCCTCCGCCGTTCAGCACCGGGTCGGTCAGCCACTTCAGGAAGTCGGCCGAGCATCCGATGGCGGCCGGCCCCTGGTGGCCGTCGTGGACCACGATCTTGCGCACCTCGCCGATCGCATGCCGGTCGACCAGGAGCTCGCGGGCCGCGTGGTTGCTGGCGTACCAGGTGGTCTCATAATTGACGAACACCTGGATCCCGCCCTTCCTCGCGGCCGCCGCAATGGCCCGTGCGTCCGCGAGGCTCACCGCCATGGGCTTTTCCATCATGACGTCGATGCCCAGCGGCGCGCAGGTCTCGACCACCCGGCGGTGGTCGTAGGTGGACGTGAAGGTCGCCACGGCGTCGACCTTTCCCTTGGCGGCGATCAGCGCCTCCAGGGTAGGAAAGAACATGTCCGGCCCGAGATTGAAGCGCTTCCCGTACCGGGCCGCGAGGGCCTGGTCCGGCTCGACGATGCCCACAAGCCGCACTTCGCTCCGGCCGGCCAGGCTGGGGAGAAACCCGCCGACATGGTCGTGCACCAGCCCGAAGATCGCCAGGCGGATGGGCGTGGAGCCCGGCTGGCCCCACACGGATGCGGCGGCCAGCCAGAGCAGGGGAAGCCAGGCAAGTCGCCTCATGAATCAGGGCACGGAGGGCCGGGGCTCGGCCGCGGTGGCGGCGATGGTGAGCACGGCCGGGGCGAGGCCGGGGGCGGAGGCCTTCAGGTGGATCTGCCCCGCACCTCCCGTCGACTGCACGATCACCTCGGCGAGCCCGTTGAAGACACTCCGGCTCCATTGGACCGGCGCGGGAGCTCCGGTCAACCGGAGCGAAACGCCCTTGGCGATCCCGGCCGTCGTTCCCCAGTTTGAAAGCTTCACGGCGATCGTGTTCAACCCGGGATGAAGCAGCCTCTTCGCGTCGAACACCGACGGCGCCCGGGGATCGCTCGAGTCTCCCGCCCTGGCTCCGTTCACGTAGACCTCCCCGCCGCCCTCAACCTTGCCAAACCAGAGCTCGACGGCCGGCGATGCGAGGTCCTCGGCACTCACGGTCAGGCGGGCGCGGTACCAGGCGCTCTGGTTGTGCCCCAAGGGGCCGCTGTCCGCATGCACGTCCGCGGCGGCCCATGAGGAATCGTCATAGGCCGGGTCGGCCTCCTTCGCCCCGTCTCCCGGGTACGAGTTGGCGATGGTCTTCAACTTCCAGCCGTCGATTGGGCTCGAAACCGAGGCGGACTTGCCGATGAACGTGTCCGGCTCGTGGCTGCTGGGGTCCCCGTTGCCCACGCCGAGGATCCGCCCCGGGCCGTCGATTTCGAAAGAGACATGGTCCGACGCGGTGGGCACGGCGCGGCCCATCGAGTCTGCGACCGAGACCGCGACCACGGAGACATCCTCGCGGTCCCCGGCGATTGTGGCGCGGTCGGGCGCAAGTTGGAGGGCCGCGCCCGCGCCCGTGGTCTCGACGCTCGCCTCGGCGACCACGGTCCCCGCGCGGTAGCCCTTGGCCGAGAGCCGGCCGGGCTGGTAGGGAACGCTCCACTTGATCTGCGCGTCCTTCTTCATGGCCTGCCTGCCCAGGCTCGCGCCATTCAGGGAGAGCTCGACCTCGTCGCAGTTGCTGAGCGCCCGGACGTCGATGTTCTTCCCCTCGCTGCCGGCCCAGTTCCAATGAGGGATCAGGTGCAGCACCGGTTCGCTGGTCCACCAGGCTTTGTAGTACCAGTAATTGGCCTTGGGAAAGCCGCAGGTGTCCATGATCCCGAAGTGCGAATTGATGCAGGGCCAGCTGTAGGGTGTTTCCTCCCCGCGGTAGTCGAAGCCGGTCCATACAAACCCGCCCGACAGCCAGGGCCTCGCGTCAAAGAATCCCCACCACTGCTCCGCCGTGTTGCCCCAGTCCACGCCGGGGTCGTCGTAGGAGGTCACGTAGCCGCGCACGGGGTCGCTCGCGTAGATTCCGCGGGTGCCGACCGTGCTCGCCTGCTCGGTCCCCACGTTCGGCCGGTCCGGATGGTCCCTGTGGAAGTCATCCATCGCCTGCCCGATGTGGTAGTTCCAGCCGCGGACGTCGATCACCAGGTTGATGCCCGAGTACTCCGTGCCGTTGAAGGCGTCGGTGCAGACCCGGCTCGGGTCGAGGCGGTGGATGAGAGCCTGCATCGTCGCGGCGGCCCGGCCGCCGGCGGGGGTCGCCTGCACCGAAAACTCCTCGTTGGCGACCGACCAGATCACCACGCTCGGGTGGTTGCGGTCGCGCCGGATCTGCTGCTCCAGCCGGCCCAGGTTGTCGGAGTCGCTGCCCAGGAGCCGGTTCTCGTCCATCACGAGCATCCCCAGCCTGTCGCATGCCTCGAGCAACTCGGGGGTGGGGGCGTTGTGGGACGTCCGGTACGCGTTGCACCCGAATTGCTTCAGGCTGGCGATGCGGAAGTACTGCAGCCCGTCGGGGAGCGCCTCGCCCACGCCGGCGTGGTCCTGGTGGTTGCAGGTGCCCTTGATCTCGTAGGGTTTGCCGTTGAGAATGAATCCGAGCGCCGGGTCAAAGCGCGTGGTGCGGATCCCAAACTCGGTCTCGACGCAATCCACGAGCTGCCCGCTGCTCGTGACCTTCGTCACAAGCTTGTAGAGCCTCGGGGACTCCGGGGACCAGAGTTCGGGAGAGTCGATCTGGGTGACCTGCGCCACGTCGGAATGGCCTATGGAGGCGGAGGCGCTCCGCAGCGCGGAGGCGACCAGCTTGCCCTCGGGCGAACGGATTTCCCAGGAAACGGTCGCCTGGGCGGGCTCGGCGCCGCTGTTCTGGAGCCGCGCCTCCAGGTGGATGTCCGCCGCGGGGCCGGGGACGTTGTCCGGGAATGTCGCGTACACAAAAGTCCCGTCCGGAGCCACGGCGAGCGGCGCCGTCTTCACCAGCCACACATGCCGGTAGATGCCCGCCCCCTCGTAGAACCAGCCCTCGAACCGCGAGGCGTTCACCCGCACGGCGATCACGTTCCTTTCCCCGGGGTTCAGGACATCCGTGATGTCGTACCTGAAGCTGCTGTACCCGCTCGCGTGGCGGCCGACGACCCAGCCGTTGACGAACACGGTGCAGTCCCGAAACACGCCGCCAAACTCAAGCCAGATGCGCTTCGCCGCGTCCTCCTTGGGCAGGTCGATGACTTTGCGGTACCAGCCGATGCTGTTCCCGGGGAAGCCCTCGCCGACCGGCTTGAATCCGTGCGCCGCGTCGCTGGTGGCATCGAAGGGCAGTTCGATCGCCCAGTCGTGGGGAAGGTTGACCGACCTCCAGGAGGCGTCGCTGTACGAGACCCCGGCGGGCCCCGAACTCGAGCCGGCCTTGGTCAGGTTGTCGGCCGGGCCCCAGTCGTCGCCGAGGTGGAACTTCCAGCCGGAGTCCATAAGCAGTCGCTCGCGCGGGTTCGTGTCCGCTCGGGCGGCCGGAGTTGCGGCCAGCGCGGCGCAGAGCAGGGCAAGGGGCAGGGCGAATCTTGGGGTTTTCATGGGAAAAAAGGGCGGGGTCTACTTCGGTTCGAGAAGCCCGCGGCTGCGCATCCAGTCCGTGGCGCGCTGAGGCCAGGTCGTTGCGTAGTGTTTGGTCAGCCGCAGCCCGAAGCCGTGGCTTCCGGTCGGGTACGCGTGCAGCTCCATCGGGACGCGGACCTCCTGGAGCGCCAAGGCGTAGCCCAGCACGTTTTCCACGTGCACGGGGTCGTCCTGTGCCATGCAAAGGAAGGTCGGCGGCGTCGAGGCGGTGACGGCGCATTCCGGGGCGACGTGGATGCTTGTCGGCGGCCTCATGACGTCGCCCGGGTAGATGAGGATCTGGAAGTCCGGGCGGCAGCTCAGGCTGTCCGCGCCGTCCACGGCCGGGTAGGTCCTCACGGCAAAGTTTGCGCAGAGCGCCGCCGAGAGATGCCCTCCCGCGGAAAAGCCCAGCGTGCCCACGCGGTCGGGATCGATCCCGAATTCGGCCGCCCGGAAGCGCACGATGCCCACCGCGCGCTGCGCGTCCTGCAGGGGCGCGGCATAGTCCGGTCTTCCTGGGCGCTTCGGCACCCGGTACTTGAGCAGCACCCCCGTCACCCCCTCGGAATTCAGCCACTGGCAGACCTCCGTCCCCTCGAGGTCGAGCGCCAGGATGTTGAAGCCGCCCCCCGGGAACACCACGACGGCGGCCCCGTTGGCCTTGCCCTCGGGTGGGCGGTACACGGTGATCGTCGGGATCGAGACGTTGCTTAGGCGGATGATGGGCCTCCCCGCGATCAGTCCCTCGCCAGCCTTGGATGTGTCC
>CAZGOX010000104.1:0-4802 GCA_964527955.1 uncultured Opitutaceae bacterium
ACGTCGCGGGTCTGTACCCCCCGGGCACGATCATCCGGTTTGTCGCAAAGGACGACGCCGTGGTGGAGCGGATCGTCAAGTCGTCCGTCAGGATCGGCGACACGGACATCGATCTTTCGACCCTCGACACCCCGCTTCCCGGGACGATCCATTGGTTCAAGGTCATGCCGGCAAAATGGTTTGTCGGCTGCAGCCGGCAGGCTCCGGGCTCCGTTGGGGGCCTGCCCTGCGTGATCATGGACGGGAATACCCAGAGCATTGCGGTCAAGGATGTCGCTGGGTTTGGGCCCGGGGTGTTCGTGACGGGAAGCCCCGTCGACAGGCGCCGCGTGGCCTTTACCAGGGAACTCCACCCCGGCGACAGCGGCAGCCCCATGTTCATCCTCATCGGGGGCGAATTGATCCTGGACGGAATCTACCACACGCCCCAGGGCGGATCCGAGGTGAGTGCATGCATTGCGGCACTGGATACGGCCATGCGGCCGGGCGGATTCCATGTGACCGTGGCCGATTTCCCCGATCCCCGGGTGCGTCGATAGGGTGACGGGAGTGTTACATTTGTGCGCAGGATGCTGCCGGACTTGAAAAGCTGACCGCCAGCACTTGTCCTGATTTTCGCCCGCTTCCCATGCTCATTTTCCGACGAATTCTTGGCCGGATAGGCAGGTCATTGAGCTGGCCCCTTGCTGTCCGTCCCCAAGGGTGCCTGAGGGTGTTCTCGGCACTCCCCTTTGCGACCGCCCTGGGCCTCTCGGCGGCCGCGGAGACTTCCACCGTGCTCATATCCGAGTACCGGGTACACGGGGCGCACGGACTGACGCGGCTGGAAATCGAGACCGCGGTCTACCCTTATCTGGGACCGGAGAGAACCGAGGAGGACGTGAAGGCCGCCTGCGACGCCCTGGAGCGGGCGTATCGGGCAAAAGGTTTCGGGGCAGTCACGGTGAGGCCTTCGCAGGAGCTTGGGCAGGGCGGCGTTGTGCACCTGCAGGTACTTGAGGGCACGGTGGCAAGGCTCCGGGTGACGGGCGCGCGGTACTTTTCCCCTGAGAAAATCAGGGAGGCAGCTCCCTCCGTGGCGGAGGGCAGGGTCATCAACCTGAATGACGTGAACCGGGACATGATTGCGCTGAACCAGCTCAGGGACCGCACCGTGACTCCCAGCCTGGAGCCGGGCGACCAGCCGGGAACCTACGACATCAACCTGAACGTCAAGGACTCGCCCCCGGTCCATGCAAGCGCGGAACTCAACAACTACAACAGCCCGAACACCACGCCGCTGCGGGCGACGGCGGCCGTGAGCGACACAAACCTCGGCCAGTCCGGGCAGGGAGCAGGGGTGAGCTTCGAGCTGGCCCCCGAGCGGCATACGGATGCCGAGGTGCTCTCGGCGTACGTTCTGTCGCACTTTGCCGGGCTTCCGCGACTGAGCCTCCTGCTCCAGGGGACCAAGCAGGACAGCAACATCTCCACGCTCGGCGGATCGACCGTCGCGGGCCCGGGACAGACGCTCGAATTGGAGGCGATTTACGCCCTTCCGAACGGCACAGACTGGAAGACCGGCAAGGAGTGGTCGGACTTCAGCGACTCGCTGACCTTTGCCCTCAACTACAAGCACTACCGGCAGACGCTGCATGCGGGTTCGACGGGATCCTCCGGAGGGGGCGGCGACATTGTCACGCCGATCACCTACTATCCCCTGACGGCGACGTACACGGCGACCCTGTTTGGCCTGGGCGGGAAAGGCTCCGTGACGCAATTTGGCGCAGGGACGACCCTGAATATCCGGGGCATTGGCAGCAGCCCATCCGTCTTCGACCTGAACCGCTACGGCGCTGACGGGAGCTTTGTCACGTTCCACGCGGACCTCTCGCATACCCAGGACCTGCCCGCAGGGCTCCAGCTCTTTGCCAAAGTCCAGGGCCAGCGGGCGAACGAGCCCCTGGTGAGCAGCGAGGAGTTCAGCGGGGGAGGGCAGGAGACCGTGCGCGGCTACCTGGAGTCCGAGACCGTGGGCGACAACGGGGGCTTTGGAACCCTGGAACTGCGCAGCCCGTCGATCCTGCACTTCCTCGGCGAAAAGAATGGGGAATGGCGCTTCTTCGCGTTCAGCGACGCGGGCGGCGTGACGCTGATCGACCCGTTGCCGGAGCAGCAATCCAAGTTCGCGCTCTCGAGCGTTGGCATCGGGAGCCGGCTGCTCGTCGGCGACCATCTCAGCGGATCCTGCGACGCCGCCTACCCGCTGGACAACGAAACCTACACCAAGGCTCACCACGTACGCCTGAATTTCCAGGTGGGCCTGGACTACTGATTTTCCCGCAATGAAACTTTACCCAACTTCATCAACGGCGTCCGGGCCCGTGGCGAGAACCCCAAACCTGTTTGCCGGCCTGGCGCTGGCCGGAGCCGCGTTCCTTTCCTGCGCGAGTCCGGCGCACGCGTGGTGGGACGGCGACTGGACGGAGCGCAAGCTGATCACGCTGGACACGACGGCCACCGGGATCGCCATTGCGGACCCGATCGGGAGTTCCCCGGTGCTGATCCGGCTGACCGACGGCAATTTTCACTTTGCCGACGCCAAGGCGGACGGGACGGACATGCGCTTCGTGGCGGCGGACGACAAGACGCTCCTCGCGTACCACATCGAGAAGTTCGACTCCCTGCTGGATGAGGCCTTCGTGTGGGTGAACGTGCCGGACCTGAAGCCGGGGACCAAGACGACGTTCTGGCTCTACTACGGCAACACGGGCAACAAGGCCCTGAAGGTCGAGAGCGCAAAGAACACCTACGACGCCAACACCGGGTTGGTCTACCATTTCAACGAGAAGGGGCAGCCGAGCTACGACTTCTCTGAGAACGGAAACAACGCCCAATCCGCCGGCATCGCCGTGGACGGGTCGATGGTCGGGAGCGGCATCCGACTCGACGGCAAGACCGCGATCAACATCGCACCGTCGCCCTCCCTGGTCTGGACGGAAGGCGTGCAATGGACGTGGTCCGCATGGGTGAAGTTCGGGACGCCACAGGCCAACGGCATCTTCTTCAATCGCGGGGACCATGTGAAGTTCCTCGCGATCGGCGCGGACCTGGGTTCACCGTTCCTCGTCGAGTCCGACGGCGGGCCGATCGTGCGGAGCTCCGCAGGGGCGCCGGTGGCGCCCAACACCTGGCACCATGTGGCCGTGGTGGCCTCCGAGGGGAAGATTTCGCTGTACCTGGACGGGACCCTGTACTCCGAGGTCAGCGGGTCGCTTCCGGCGCTCGACACGCCGATGGCGATCGGCGGGGACGGGTGGGGCGGCCTCATGATCGCGGGGGGAACGGGGTTCCTCGGCGAGATGGACGAGATGGAGATATCCAAGGTCGCCCGGCCCGTGGGGTTCCTGAAGCTCGCCGCCGTTGAGCAGGGAGGCGATTCGTCCTCCAAGATCCTGGCCTTTGGCGAGGACGAGAAACAAACGGGCATGCTCGACTTCCTGAAGAAGGGCTATGTGGGCGTCATCATCGGCTCCCTCACGGCCGACGGCTGGGTGGTCATCGGGTTGCTTGCCGTGATGTCGCTCGTCAGCTGGGTCGTGATGATCGGCAAGGCGAAGTACCTGAACCAGGTGGGACGGAGCAACGAACTCTTCCTGAAGGAGTGGCGCAAGGTTGCCGCCGATCTTTCCGTCCTCGACACCACCGATGACGCGAAGGACACGATGAGCATGACGAAGGAGCAGCATAGGACCGCCCGCCATTCGCCGCTGTATCGGATCTACCACATCGGCGTGCAGGAAATCCAGCACCGCCTGCAGGCGGACAAGGCGAGCGGGACCAAGAAGGCCATCTCAGGCCGGTCGCTTGCAGCGATCCGCGCGAGCCTCGACGGCGGCATGGTGCGCGAGTCGCAGCGCCTCAGCAGCCAGATGGTGCTGCTCACGATCGCGATCTCCGGCGGTCCCTTCCTGGGCCTCCTCGGAACGGTGGTCGGGGTCATGATCACGTTCGCCGCCGTGGCGCAGGCGGGGGACGTGAACGTGAACGCCATCGCCCCCGGGATTGCCGCCGCGCTCGCCGCGACGGTCGCGGGCCTGGCGGTGGCCATCCCGTCGCTGTTTGGCTACAATTACCTGGTGACCCAGATCAAGTCCGCGACGAGCGACGTGCATGTGTTCATTGACGAGTTTGTGACGAAGCTCGCCGAGTTCTACGGAAACAAGTCCGAGTGACCGGCCTGACGCCTTCCGATCATGCAAGTCCAAGCCGAGGAAAAACCCTACGACGACATCAACATCACGCCGATGCTTGATCTGGCGTATGTGCTCCTCGTCATCTTCATCCTGATGTGCACCGCCTCCGTGCAGGGTGTGAAGGTCAACCTGCCGAAGGCGAGCCAGGCGCCGAGCCTTGCGAAGCCCAAGACCAAGGCGATTTCCATCAACAATGAGGGCAAGATCTTCCTCGATACGGTGCCGGTTACGCTGCAGGAGCTGGAGCAGCGGTTGACCCAGATCAAGGCCCAGAATCCCGATTTCCCGGTCGTGATCAAGGGGGACAGCCAGACCCAGTACCAGGCGATCATGGATGTGCTCGATGTACTTGGGAGGCTCGGCATCACCCAGGTGGGACTTGCAACCAAGGCCAGGGCGCCCGGATGAACGGCTTGGAGACAATACGCCCATGAATTTCGAAGACGACTACGAGAAACGGGGATTCCTCCAGAAATACGGCTTTATTGTCGGAATCGGAGGGATCGGGCTCGTGGTCGGCGCCCTGGTGATCGGCAACATTGCCAAGAGCGACCATAGGCAGGTGCA
>CAZGOX010000104.1:4902-8669 GCA_964527955.1 uncultured Opitutaceae bacterium
CAAAGATCCATCCAGGACGCCCTCAGCCGGAATTCGCGCACAAGCCGCTCCGAGTTCGAGAGGAAGGTCGGCATCTGGGCGGACATCACGGGCCGAGTGACACGGGTCAAGGTCGTGGGCTCCAAGGACGACCCGGATGTCAACCAGGCGATCAATGAAATCCTCACCGGCCTCCTTTTGCCCGAGCCGCCGCCGAAGGAGATGCCAATGCCGATCGTACTCCGCGTTGTCGCGCGCAGGCCGGGCTGACGCGCCACGCACACCTTTTTCCAGGCCAAACCAAAACACTTTCCTCTTCGCATGCCCACCACCCGTTCCGCTGTATTTCGGCCCTTTTTGGCCCTATCCCTGCTGCTGGGGTCTGGGGCCCTGGCTGCCGCGGCAGACGATTCGCCGGCCCAGGCCCCGGCACCTCCCGCAGTGCAGGATTCAGGTTCGGGGAATGCCATGGTGAGCCTGATCAAGAAGCTGCAGGAACGCGGGGCGATCACCAAACAGGACGCCGACCAGCTGATCAGCCAGGCCGAGGCCGACGCGGCGGACGCCCGCGTGCAGGCTGCGGAAATCCTGCTTGCGACCGCCAAGGCGGATGCGGCATCCGCTCGCGTGCAGGCTGCGCTCGCGCGATCGGGCTCCCCTGCCGGCGCGCCTTCCGCTCCGGCCCAGGCGGCGCCGGCTCCCGTTGCGGTCTTCCAGGCTCCCATGCCGGTGCCACCGCCGGCGGCGCCGAGCCCGGCCCCGGCTCCCGTCCAAGCCGCCCCGCCGGCGCCGGTCGCCCCGGTCGAGCAGAATGCGGCGCCGACCGTGGTGTCCGAGACGCCACCAGCCACCGCCGGGGTGGCATCCAATCCGTCCGCCTCGGACGGAGGCGACGATTCGGTGCGGGTCCCCTACGTCCCGGAGGTCGTGAAGAATGAGCTCCGCGAGGAGGTGAAGGACGACGTCCTTGCCGAGGCGAGGAAGGAGAACTGGGGAGGCTCGCATCCGTTCCCGGACTGGGTCTCAAAGTTCACCCTCTACGGCGACCTGCGCGTGCGGTACGAATTCCTATACAACCACAAGACCAACGACGACAGCGGGAACGCGTTTCCAAATTTTAATGCGATCAACACCGGCTCGCCGTTTGACCTCGCTGGGAGTGTGCCGGAGCCGCAGTACAACGTCGACCGGGACCGGAGCCGCATGCGCATTCGAGCCCGGCTCGGCGCCGACGTGGACCTGCAGGGCGGCTTCACCACGGGACTTCGCCTGGCGACCGGCAATGACGACCAGCCCTTGTCGGAGAACCAGACCTTGGGCGCCTCGGGCAACGCCCAGGGCGGCAACTTCAGCAAGTACAGCCTGTGGCTCGACCGGGCCTACATCAAGTACCAGACGGGCGGCGATCCGACCACCGATATTTCCGTGAAGGCCGGTCGTTTTGCGAATCCGTTCTTTTCAACCAGCCTGGTCTGGGCGAGCGATTTGAACTTCGACGGGCTGGTCGCCTCGGTGCCGCTGAAGGTGCACTTGAACGGCCGGGTCAACCCGGACGTGAAGCCATTCCTCGTCGCGGGGATCTTTCCTGTGTTCAACACAGACTTGAACTTCGCCTCCAATGACGCCGCCAAGTTTGCCAGCTACGACAAGTGGATGGAGGCGGTGCAGGGTGGAATTCAATGGAAGGCCGGTGACTTCAACCTGAAGGCCGCCGCTGCGTACTACTATTTCAAGAACATGGAAGGGCAGCTCTCGACCCCGTTTACCCCGATCAACTCCTCCGTGGCGGGAAACACGGATTCGAGCCGTCCCTCCTTTGCCCAAAATGGAAACACGTACATGGAGATCCGCGACATCGTCCCCGGGCCGCTCAACAACAACGGGAAGATCGACCAGTTCCAGTATTTTGGCCTCGCGACGCCGTTTCACGAACTCGCGACCACGGCCCGGGTTGAGTATAACCACTTCGAGCCGTTCCAGATCTCGCTCACCGGCGAGTTTGTGGAAAACCTCGGCTTCCAGGAGGAAAAGGTCGCGGCGCTTGCCATCAACAACCTTGGCCCTGCGATTGGCGCCGGGACCGCTCCCTTCATAGGCGGCAACAAGGGCTGGTTTACCAACCTCAAGTTCGGGAGCGCGTTCCTGCAGGAGGCGGGGGACTGGAACTTCAGCGTCGGCTACCGCTACCTCCAATCCGACTCGGTGGTGGATGGCTTCACCGACGCCGACTTCGGCGGCGACCTCCTGGGGACAAACCTCAAGGGCTACACGCTCGACGGAAGCCTTGGCATCGGCCACGGGGTGTGGGTTGAGACCAAGTTCTACGCCGCGTCGGCCATTGCCGGACCCTCCTACAAGAACGACTACCTGCAACTCGATCTAAACGCGAAATTCTGACCATGCCCCGGACCCACAAAATCCTTTTCGGCATCGCGGGGCTGGCCCTCCTTTCGGCCGGAGGCCTCCGTGCGGACGAGTCCTCCGACAGCGACGAGGGCAAGCTCCGCGACGTGCTTCGCAATACGATGATCCAGCTGCGCGGAGCGCAGACGGACCTGGCCAACCTCCAGGCGACGCAGGCGACCGAGGCGGAGGAGAAGAAGAACCTCGACGCCCAGCTTGTCCTCCTGAGGAAGAATGCGGCGGAGGACCGGGCGTTGGCCGAGAAGGCGGCCGAGGGCCTGAAGGCAAGGCAGGCCGAGCAGGAGAAGGAGATCGCGGAGCTCCAGCAGTCCCTTGCGAACTGGAAGTCGAATGCGGAAAAGGCGAACGCGGCCTACAAGGCCACGGATGCCGAGCGCGCCAGGCAGTCGGCGACGGCAGTCGCCCTCGAGCACCGCGTCGAGGACCTGGAGGCCCGGAATGCCGCCCTCGAAAGGCTCGGGAACGAGATCCTCGACCGCTACGCGAAGTTCAGCCTCGGGGAGCAGTTTCTGGCCCGCGAGCCCTTTATCGGGCGGACCCGGGTGGAGCTCGAGAACCTGATCCAGGGTTACCAGGACAAGCTCCTTAGCCAGCGAGCCACGGCCCCGGCGCCGCAGTAAGGGGTCAGGTTGTACCTTGTTCCCTCGGCTGCCGAGGGAACAAGGTACAACCTGACCCCTTCTCGTTCCCTGCGAAGCGGCCAGCGCCAGAAATGTATCCTGTAAACAGATACACTATTCAAGACACCGTCGGACAGAAACCGGGTAGGGACGCGCGGCCCGCGCGTCCGGGAACTACGAACGGGCCCGAAGGCATGCCCGGACGGGCGAGCCGCCCGTCCCCACCTCGAAACGCGGACGAACGGGTCTTTCCACGATGGACCAGGCGCCGGACGTTTTCTGACCTACAGCGCATGCAATGCATCGCGCTTTTTCCTCAGGTAACCGCCTTTCGTGCCGAATCTTATGCTGCACCGGCATGGCCCCTTGGGCCGCGCCGTGAAGCCACTCTCCACAGTCCGCAGAGATTCGAACCATGCCTGGCACCCTTGTCTTCACCGAGCACGAAGTCCGGACGAACATCGTCCGGGCCGTGGCCGACGTGTTCAAGACGATGCTCAACCGGCGCGTGATGCTGCTGCCCGACAACGCGCCGCCGGCGCCCGTCCGGTATCCCCCTGTGCGCCAGATCGTGGGTACGGTCGGCATCGCGGGGGAGGCAAACGGGGTCGTCTACCTGCGCTTCAGCGAGCCCTTCGCGAGGCGGTGCGCCGGGGACATGCTGCGCCTGACCGAGAGGGAGGTCGCGGAGATGGGGGACGAAACGGTCAGCGACGCCGTGGCGGAGCTGACCAACATGGTCGC
>CAZGOX010000105.1:0-8600 GCA_964527955.1 uncultured Opitutaceae bacterium
CGAGCGACTCCTGCCTGCCGTGCGGGCCCTCCCAGGGGTCTCCCAGGTTGCGATCGACTCGGACCTGCCATTCTCGGGACCCGTTAACGATAGCGCGATCGTCGTCGAGGGGTACACGCCGCGGCCTGGCGAGACGTTGCGTGCGCACTACATTCAGACCGTAACCGCAGGTTATCGGTCGCTGATGGAAATCCCACTCATGCGCGGGCGCTTCCTGGAGGATTCCGACAACCATCGGAAGCCCTGTGCGTGCGTCGTGGACCGCGCCTTTGCGGAGCACTACTGGCCGGGCCAGAGCCCGTTGGGGCACCGCATCGACGCGGGCGCGAACCTTGACACGAAAAATGCCATGGTGGTCGTCGGCGAAGTGGCCACCGCCAAGCAAATGGAGCTCTCGGAAAGGACCGAACACGGCACCGTCTACGTTCCCTTCGACAAGTTTGATCCGCCGGGCTTCTTCGTCCTGGTCCGCACGGCGCTCCCGATCGCATCGATCGGGCCCATGCTGCAGAAGGAAGTCCTCCGCCTCGACCCGCAATTGCCGATCGACGACCTGCGCATGATGCAGACCCGGATCGACGACAGCCTGGTCGGGCGCCGTTCACCGGCGATCCTGGCAGGGATCTTTGCCGCAATGGCGCTGCTTCTCGCCGGCGTCGGAACCTACGGGGTGCTGGCGTATGCGGTGAGCCAGCGCAGCCGGGAGATCGGCGTTCGCATGGCTCTTGGCGCACTTCCGCAACAGGTGCTGGCCCAGTTTCTCGGCATCGGCGCGATCCTGCTTGGCATCGGAATCGGCCTTGGGGCTGCCGGCGCGTGGCTGACCGGCCGCGCCATGCAGAGCATGCTCTTCGAGGTCGGAAGCTTTCCGGCAGGCGTCCTCGCAGCCACGACCGCCGTCATGGCGGCCGTCGTGTTCCTGTCCGTCTACCTTCCTTCGAGCCGCGCGGCGCGCATCAACCCCGTCGACGCACTGCGGGACGAGTGACCCGGCTCAGTGGCCTGCCTTCATGGCCGCCGCGAGTCGCTCCACGAGAGTGCGCCTCTCGGCCATCTGCAGCTTCATTCGCGCCGTTACAACCTTGAGCACGACGGCAGGCGCCTCCTCCGGGCTGCCCGAGTGAAATGGCGGCGCGGGAGCATATTCGAGGCCCAACTGGATCGACTGCGCCGTCATCGGCCCCGCGATTTCCGCAATGACGGAGAGCGCGAAATCGATGCCGGCGGTGACTCCGCCGCCGGTGATGATGTTTCCGTCGCGGACCACCCGAGCCGGGTCGGGAATCGCCCCGAAGGGCACAAGCAATTCGCGCCAGGCCCAGTGGCACGCGGCCCGTCTGCCCTCGAGCAGCCCCGCGGCCGCCAGGATCAGGGAACCGGTGCAGACCGAGGTGAGGTAGCGGGCGGTTGGGGCAAGCCTTCGGATCGCAGCCATGTAGGGTGCGTCCTGCATGGCCTCAGTGCAGCCCTGGCCGCCCGGGACACAGAGGACGTCACAGCCCTCGATGCTCTCCAGGTTGGCCAGCCTGTCAAAGGTCAGCCCATCGGCGGTGATGGGAACGGCGCCGATTGAGGCTGCGACAACCTGCGTGTCGGGAAGCCGGGAGAAGAACTGGTGTGGTCCGGTGAAGTCGAGGTGGGTCACCCCGGGGTAGAGCGGAAAGACGATCACGGCGGGCTTTGCCATCGGAGCTTTTGTTTGCCCGACTCAGGAGGTTGCGCCGAGCCAAATGTTTCCAGTTGACAATAATTAGATAGTTGTCTAATCATATAAGGACTCGGTGGACCTTCTCTTCAAATCGCTCCAGGACCCCACGCGGCGCAGCATCCTGAACATGCTGAAGAAGCGCGACATGAGCGCGGGCGAGATCGCCGACTCCTTCTCGATGAGCAAGCCGAGCGTCTCGTACCACCTCGACCTCCTCAAGCAGGCGGGCCTGGTCTCAGCCCGCCGGGAGGGCCAGTACATCTTTTACTCCCTTGAAACCACGGTTCTCGACGAATCGATTTCCTGGTTCATGGACCTGATGAAGAAAGGAAAGGCAAAATGAATACCCTGCGGTCCCTGAAAGGGAACCTCCTCCAATGCGCAATCCTCGCGGCTCCTTTTGTGTTTCTCGCCATGGAATGGAACAGCTTCCCCGCGCGGGTCCCGATCCACTGGAATGTGTACGGCCGTGTCGACGGGTGGGCGGGGAAGGGGACGGGCCTCCTGCTTCTGCCCTCGATCGGTGTGTTCGTCGCGCTGCTCCTGACTTGGCTGCCCCGCATGGATCCCAAGCTTCGCCGGCAGCCGGAGACCGCGGAGCGCACCCTCACGGTTGTGCGGATCCTCCTGCTGGCAATCACGGCATTCCTGTCGTTTTTGTCGATCGTCACCGAGACAGCGGCGCTCGGACACGCGTTCAACATGACGCGGGTCGCCATGAACGCGACGATCGTCCTTCTGGTGGTGATCGGTAACTTCATTGGGAAGCTCAAACCCAACTACTTTGTCGGCATCCGGACGCCCTGGACGCTCGAGAGTCCCGACGTCTGGCGCGCGACCCACAGGATCGGAGGGAGAATCTTTGTGTTTGGTGGTCTGTCCCTTCTTCTGCTTCAGTTTGCCCTGACGCCGATTGAGCTGGTGGTTGCGCTCATGGTATTTGTCCTTTCCGCGACGACTTGGGCCTTTTTCTATTCATACAGGCTTTCCCGCACGCATTCCGCCGCCGGCCCTTGACCGGAAGGGGAGGCGGGTCAGCGGTCCGGCCTGCCGGGCATTTCCAGGGGAATGATGGCGTGCCGGCGCAATTCCACTCCCCTTAGGAAGCTCACAATCGCCCGCTCGCCGACGAGATCTCCGGTCAAGAGCTTGTGCAGCGCGTCCACGGTCGCTGCCGGCTCGCTGTCCAGCGCGAGCAGGATGTCGCCTTCCAGGAGCCCGGCCCGCGCGGCCGGGCTGTTTGGCTCCAGCCCGGCAACCAGGACGCCCGTCTCCTGCTTCAGGTTGTGGTGGCGGACCAGCTTGCGATGGATCGGCACATTCTGGCCTGCGACGCCGATATAGCTTCTCCGGATCCTCCCGTCCTTGATGAGCCATCCCACAATCCAACGGGCGGTGTTGCTTGCTATGGCAAAGCAGATCCCCTGGGCCGGCCGGATGATGGCTGTGTTGACCCCGATGACCTCGGCGCGCGTGTTGACGAGCGGGCCGCCCGAATTGCCGGGATTCAATGCCGCGTCGGTCTGGATGATATTGTCGATCAGGCGCCCGGATGCGGCGCGCAGCGAGCGCCCGAGCCCGCTGACAATCCCGGCGGTCACGGTCTGCTGGAAACCCATGGGGGATCCCAGGGCGATGGCGATCTGGCCGGGGCGGACCTGGGCGCTGTCGGCGAGACTCAGGTGCTCAAAGTCATCCCCGGCGGCCCGCAGCACGGCGAGGTCGGAGTCGGGATCATCGCCCACAAGCTCTGCGGGAAGCTTCCTGCCATCGGCCAGGAAGACCTGGATCCGCCTGGCTCCGTGGACGACATGGCTGTTGGTGAGGAGGTATCCGTCGGGGGACAGAAAGAGGCCCGAACCGGAACCACCGGCGGAGCCCTCGCCGCGGACCTCGATATGGACGACCGCGCGGTGGGCAAGCTCGACCGCCCCCGACACCGCGGCGGAATAGGAGTCCAACAGCCCGCCATCGTCGGGCGGTGCCAACGGTTGATCAGGGAGTGATGTCTGCATTTGCCGAACTGAATTGCTGAATGAGGGTTTCGCAAATTGTGGTTCGGCATCAGTTCTGCTATCGAGCCGGGGGTGAACCCTCCGCTTCCCGCTTCAGCCCCCAAGGCTGCCTACCGCCTTACCAAGATCGTCTTCACGCTCGGACCGGCCACGGAGGACGAGGGTATGCTCGAAAAGCTGATCCTGGCCGGGGTCGACGTCTGCCGGCTCAACATGGCCCATGCGGACGAGGCGTGGACCCGTTCCATGATCCACCGCGTGCGCGAGGTCTGTCGCAGGACCGAGAGGCACATCGCGCTCCTCATGGACGTCAAGGGCCCGGAAATCAGGACCGGCGACCTGGGCGCGCCCGTGGACCTGGCCGAGGGGCAGTTGCTTGACCTGCTGCCTGCGCCCGGGGACGCGGAGGACGGGGTCCTTGCGGTCACCGTCAACTACCCGCGCCTCGGCGGCGATGTCACGACGGGGACGACGGTCCTTGTGGACAGCGGCCTCATCCGGCTTGAGGTCGTGAGCACCTCCCCGGCCCGGGTCCGTTGCAGGGTCGTGGTGCCCGCAAGGCTCGGAAGCCGACGCCATATCAACCTGCCCGGCGTCAAGGTCCGGCTGCCGGCGCTGACCGCGAAGGACAAGGCGGACATCGCGGTCGGGGTCGATGAGAAGGTCGACTATTTCGCGCTGTCCTTTGTCCGGGAGGCGGACGACGTCGACATCCTCCGGCGGCTACTCTCCGGGCTCAAGAGCTCGGCCAAGATCATCGCCAAGATCGAGGACCAGTCGGGCCTCGCCAACCTCGATGAGATCATCACGGCCGCGGACGCCGTAATGATCGCCCGCGGCGACCTCGGGATCGAGGTTCCCATGGAGGACCTGCCCCTGATCCAGAAGAGGGCGGTCGACGCCTGCATCCAGCACCGTAAGCCCGTGATCGTTGCCACCCACCTGCTTGAATCGATGATCGCCTCGCCCGTTCCCACGCGGGCCGAGGTGAGCGACATTGCCGGGGCCGTCTGGTCCATGGCGGACGCGATCATGCTTTCGGGGGAGACGACGACGGGCCGCTATCCCCTCGAATGCGTGCAGTTCATGAAACGGGTGGCCGGGCGCATCGAGGGCAGCGCGACCAAGGGGTACAACCACGCTCTTCCGATGAAGAGCAACAAGGACAGGCTCCTGAGGTCCGCGCTGGTCCTGGCACAGGAGCTCGGCGAGGCCGGCCTGGTCGTCTTCACCCGCAGCGGCCTCCTGCCCCAGGCTCTCGCCGCCCTCCGGGCCTGGCGGTGCCCGATCTATGCCTTTACCGACGATGCACAGGTGTTCCGGCACATGCTCCTCATGTGGGGCGTCGAGCCCTTCCTTATGGAGTTCAAGGAGGGGCCCGAGGACACGATCCAGGATGCCTTCGCCTACCTTCTCCGCCGCGGGTGGGTGAAGCCCGGCGACTGGATGGTCGTCGTGACCAACGTCCTCGCGAGCGACAAGGTGATCGATTCCATCCAGATGCGCCCGGTGGGGTAGGAGGTTGTGGCTTGCTCCCGGGTCCGCCTGCGAAATCATCGATTTCCCGGTTTTGCGTGGAGCATTCCGGGGACTGAAGCTTGATCCCGATGAAACGCCGAATCCTTGTTGTCATGGTGGTGCTTGCAGCCGCCCTGCTTGCGGTGCTGTACTTCGCGAAACGCGGCGCCCATCAGCTGGTTCTGACGGGCATCGTGACGACCGACGACGTGATCGTGAGTTCCGAGATCCAAGGACGGATCCAGCGGCTCGCGGTCAACCAAGGCGACACAGTCAAGCGCGGGGATCTCCTTGGGGTTATTGAGCCCGAGGAGTTGGACGCCGGCCTGGCATTCTACGATCACAGCATGCGCGAGGCCGAGGCGGACCTGCGTTTCCAGCGGGCGCAGACCGACCAGCAGATCCACCAGGCGCAGGCCAACCTCGATTCGGCAAGGGCGCAGTCGAACCAGGCCAATGCGGACCTGGAGAATGCCACGCTGGCGTTCCAGCGGGAGAAGGCTCTTTTCCAAAGCGGGGCGGACTCCCGGCAGGCCTACGACCAGGCCCGCACGGGCTATGATGGCGCAAAGGCGCATGCGGATGCCGTCCGGGAACAGGCGGGCTCGGCCGAGGCGGCCCTTGCGCTGGCCCGTGCCCAGGAGGAGCAGGTGTCGGCCCACACGGCGGCCCTCGCCGCCGCGGGCGCCCAGCGCGACAAGGCGGCCGTGCAGCTCGGCTACACGGAAATCCGAGCCCCGATAGGAGGAATCGTCGATGTGCGCGCGGCCCTCCAGGGCGAAGTCGTGTCCCCGGGCCAGGCCATCGTGACGCTCATCGACCCGGGCGACCTGTGGGTGAGGGCGGACGTCGAGGAGAGCTACATCGACAGGATCCACCTGAGTGAGAGGATGACCGTCCGCCTTCCCTCGGGAAGCGAGCGCGAGGGGACGGTCTTCTTCCGCGGCGTCGATGCCGACTATGCGACCCAGCGCGACGTCAGCCGGACCAAGCGCGACATCAAGACCTTCGAGATCCGCCTGCGTTGCGACAACCGGGACGAAAGCCTGGCGGTGGGCATGACGGCCTACGTTCTCCTGCCGCTGTAACGGGGCCCGGGACCGCCATGCCAGACATCGAGGTCCAGAACCTGACCAAGCGCTTCGGCAGTTTCTGCGCGGTCGACGACCTGACCTTCGGCGTGAATCACGGGGAGGTCTTTGGCCTGCTCGGGCCCAACGGCGCCGGCAAGTCGACCCTGATCCGGATGCTCACAACCCTCGTCCTTCCGACCGCGGGCACGGCCCGGGTCAACGGCTTTGACGTGGTGTCCGAGGCAAGCTTGGTCCGCCAGTCGATCGGCGTGATCCCGCAGGCCCTGACCTCGGACCTCGACCTGAGCGCGGAGGAGAACATGTCGATCTTCGCCAAGCTCTACGGCATACCCAGGGAGAGGCGCCGCCGCATGATCCGGGAGCTGCTCGAGGCGGTCGACCTGACGGCGTGGAGCGACAAGCCGCTGAAGATGTTCTCGGGGGGAATGCGGCGCCGGCTGGAGATCGCCCGCGGCCTGGTGCACGAGCCGAAGATCTTCTTCCTCGACGAGCCGACGACGGGGTTGGACCCCGTCTCGAGGGTCGCCGTTTGGGCCATGCTTTCCAGGCTGCGGCAGGAGAGGGACCTGACCATCCTCGTCACGACCCACTACATGGACGAGGCGGACAAGCTCTGCGACCGGATCGCCATCGTCGACCACGGCAAGATCGTGGCGCTCGACTCCCCCCTGAAACTGAAGGCCTCCATTCCCGGCCGGAATGTCCTGGAGGTCAGCTTCTCGGCCGTCCCCGGCGGCTGGGAGGAGACCCTGCGAAAGCTTCCCGAGGCAGCCGAGGTCAAGGCGGACGACAACATCTTCCGCATCTCGTCGAACAACGGCCCCGCGACCACGGTCGGCCTGCTGGAGGAGGCGCGCCGGGCTGGCATCGCCGTCACGGCGCTTTCCGTCCAGAGCACGACTCTCGACGACGTGTTTGTCCACTACACCGGGCACCAGCTCCGCGACGCGCTGCAAACGCAGGGCGACGCGACGCGCTGGGTGATGCCGGACCGGAGGTGACGCGCCATGCTGCTCCGCATCTGGGCCGTCATTGAACGCGACCTCCGGCGGTTCCGGCGCAGCCCCGCCCTGGTCGCGATGTCGATGCTGATGCCGCTCGTCCAGCTCGTCGTCCTTGGCTACGCCTTTGGCGGCAAGGTGAAGCACCTCCATCTCGCGGTGGTCGACTCCGACCATTCGGTGCCGGCCGTCCAGCTGAAGGAGATGCTCCAGGCGGTATCGGCAAACGCCGCCACCTTTGACTCGGTGGCCTACAGCAGCCGTGCGGCCGCCCTCGTCGACCTGCGCAACGGCAAGGTGAACGGCCTGCTGGACATCCCGCCGCAGTTCTCGCGGCACCTTCTTGCGGGGCTGAACCCCCGCGTCGCCCTGATCGAGGACAACACGGACCAGTTCTCCTCGTCCGCGCTTCAGGCGTCGCTCAACCAGCTTTTGGGCTCTTATCGCCAGCGCTCTCCGCCGCCCCGGGTCTCGGCCACCGCGACCCTGTCGGTTGTCGAGGTGTACCCCTACGTTCCGTACATCCAGTTCCTCCTGCCGGGGACCATCGTGCTGGCGATTTTTGTGTCTGCGATGATCGGGGGAGGAATCATCTTCATCGACGACAAGGCGCGCGGGCTCCACGAAGGCTACCTGGTGACGCCGATCCGGAAGTTCGAGCTGATCCTGGGATTCAACCTGGCCGGCGTTTCCAAGGCGGTGCTCGCGGGGCTGGTGCTGGTGACGGTGGGTTCATTGATCGCCGGGATTCCCGACCCGCTCAACCTGGTCCGTCTGGCGCGTCTGGTCCTGCTGGTCGTCGCAACAGCGCTCGCGCTCATCAGCATGATGTTCCTCCTGGTCGTCCGGATGAACGACCCCCTGCTGCCGCGGGCGCTCTTCGGCATGCTCAATACGGTCCTGTTCTTCCCCAGCGGGGCCGTCTACCCGTCGAGCGGGTTCCCTTCATGGATGAAGGTGATCACGGCGGTCGACCCGTTCACGTACGCCGTGGACGGCTTCAAGAACCTGCTGTTGAAGAACACCGGGCTCGGCGCCATCGGCACCGATCTCGCGTTTCTCGCCGGATTCACGCTGGTGGCGATGGGTGCCGCGACGCTCCTCTTCCGCCGGACCCTGTAGGTAGAGGCAGGGCCGCCAGGTTTGCCCGCTTTCGGAGGTAGGGACGCCCGGCCCGGGCGTCCGGGCACACATTCGAGTCATTCTCAGTTCCTCTGGCTCAGCGATGTCCCTTCAGGAACCTTTCGACCTCATCATGTGTTCC
>CAZGOX010000106.1:0-6449 GCA_964527955.1 uncultured Opitutaceae bacterium
GCCCTGCAGCGCAGGGATCTCGTCCTGGAACCGGATGGAAAGCTCCTCGGCCTGCCTGAGGCTCTTTTGGGCGAGACCGGTGATTTCCTGGAATCCCACCGCCGTGATGCCGATCTGCTCCGCGGCCGTGGCCACGGTGCGGCCCAGGGCCTCGAGCGAGCGTTGCCGCTCGTCCAAGGCCTCGTCCTGCTTCCGGGCGTAGTCCGACAAGAAGGGCAGGACCCCCGCCAGGGCCGCCACGGTGGCGCAGACGACGATTGCCGCGATTGCGTTCCCGGCAAGGGGCCGGGACGCCCGCTCGGCGATCAACCAGGCCGCGCCCAGCAGCGCTGCATCGCCCAGCAGGAAGGGCCATTTCGGCAATTTCGGTGTCTGGTCGGGTAGAGCCATGCTCCGCGTCGGCCGGCAGTGTGTGCGCGGCCGCGCGGAAATTTCAACCACCGAGTGGCAGGATGGGCCCCGCTATCAGGCCTTCTTGTCCTCCGGGATGCGCATGCAGTAGAAGCTGCGGTACACGAAGACCAGGGCGACCAGGAAGATGGCCGCGCCGATGAGGTGCTCGGTGCGCGGGTCCATCTGCACGGCGATCTCCACGGCCAGGAGGCCGAAGAGCGTCGTGAACTTGATCACCGGGTTGAGCGAAACCGAGGACGTGTCCTTGAACGGATCGCCCACCGTGTCGCCGACGACCGTCGCGGCATGCAGGGGGGTGCCCTTCTGCTTCAGCTCGACCTCGACGATCTTCTTCGCGTTGTCCCAGGCGCCGCCGGCGTTTGCCATGAAGATGGCCTGGAAGAGCCCGAAGAACGCGATGCCGACCAGGTATCCGATGAAGAAGAACGGATCGAAGAAGGCGAGGGAGAGGGCGAAGCAGAACACGACGACGAAGATGTTGATCATCCCCTTCTGCGCATACTGCGTGCAGATCTTCACGACCTCCTTTGAGGCGGCGATCGAGGCCGTGGAGGCGTCGAGCTTCATGTTCTCCTTGATGTACACGACGGCGCGGTAGGCGCCGGTGACGACGGCCTGCGTGCTCGCGCCCGTGAACCAATAGATGACCGCCCCGCCCATCAGGAGGCCGAGGATCGCCTCGGGATGGACCAGGGAGAGGCGGGCGATCGTGTCGGGATGGAGCTTGGTCAGCATCATGATGATGCCGAACACCATGGTCGTGGCGCCCACGACCGCCGTGCCGATGAGGACGGGCTTTGCCGTGGCCTTGAAGGTGTTGCCCGCCCCGTCGCCCTTCTCGAGCTGGTGCTTGGCGTTCTCAAAGTCCGGCTTGAAGCCGAAGTCCTTCTCGATCTCAGCGGAGATCCCGGGCCGCGACTCGATCTGGGAGAGTTCGTATACGGACTGGGCGTTGTCGGTGACGGGCCCAAAGCTGTCCACCGCGATCGTGACCGGCCCCATGCCCAGGAACCCGAAGGCAACCAGGCCGAAGGCGAAGATCGGCGCCGCAAACTGGAACTCGACGGGCATGACCGCGAGCACGGCTGCGTTCTGCGAGAAATGCCACGCGCAGAACATGAGGAACAGGATGATCAGACCCTCCCAGAACGCCGAGAAGTTGCCGGCGACAAATCCGGAGAGGATGTTGAGGGAGGCGCCGCCCTGGCGCGAGGACGTGACGATTTCCTGGACGTGGCGGCTCTCCGTGGAGGTGAAGATCTTCGTGAACTCCGGGATCAGGGCGCCGGCGATCGTGCCGAGCGAAATGATCGTCGAAAGCACCCACCAGAGCCCCTCATGTCCCGCAAGGTTGCCGAGCAGGAGGTAGGTCGAGACATAGGTGACGGCGATGGAAACGAGGGAGGTGATCCAGACCAGGTTCGTGAGGGGCTGCTCCAGGTTGAAGTCCTTCGACTTTCCGTAGAGCGCGCCATTGATGCCGGCATTGATGAAGTAGCTGGCAAGGGAGGTCAGCACCATCAGGATGCGCATGGCGAAGATCCAGACGATCAGGGTGCCGCCGAGCACGGGGCTCGCGGCAAGGGCGATGGCCAGGAAGGCGATCAGCGCAACCCCCGTCACGCCATAGGTTTCAAAGCCATCGGCTGTTGGCCCAACGGAGTCGCCCGCGTTGTCTCCGGTGCAGTCGGCGATCACGCCCGGGTTGCGGGGGTCGTCCTCCGGCAGGTTGAAGATGATCTTCATCAGGTCCGCGCCGATGTCGGCGATCTTCGTGAAGATGCCGCCGCAGATGCGCAGGGCCGATGCGCCGAGGGATTCGCCGATCGCGAAGCCGATGAAGGAGGCGCCGGCGAGCTCGGCGGGCAGGAACGCCAGGATGCAGATCATGAAGAAGAGCTCGGTTGCGACCAGCAGCAGGCCGACGCTGATCCCGGATTTCAGGGGGATCAGCAGGGTGGCGAGCGGGTTGCCCTGGAGCGCCGAAAACGCCGTCCGGGAGTTGGCCACCGTGTTGATGCGGATGCCGAACCAGGCCACGCCGTAGCTGCCGAGGATGCCCAGGACCGATGCGGACAGGATCACCGCCACGTGCCCCACGGAACCGCCTTCAAGGTGCCCGAAATAGTAGTAGATACAGACAGCGATCAGGATCCACAGGCACAGGAGGAACTTGCCCTGCTGCTGGAGGTAGGTCTTGCACGTCTCCCAGATGACGTTGGAAACGTCGTTCATGGACTTGTGCACGGGAAGCGCCTTCGTCTGGGCGTATTGGACCCAGCCGAACAGCAGGCCGATCACGCAGACCACCAGTCCCGCCATCAGCACGGCGTTCCCGCTCAGGCTCCCGTTAAAGAAGGAGACCGCGCCAAGGTCGGGGATCTTGATGTCGGCCTCGCTCGCGCGGAGCGGGGAAGTTGCGCAAAGGGCCGCCATCGAGGCGGCGGCCGACCAAAGGGTTTTGGTGTGTTTCATTGGGTTGAAGGCAGGGGGTTGTACACAAACGAAGCCCGAATTCTTGGAGATTGGGGCGGCCGGGGCGAGACTAATTGAGAGAAAGCGGGGCTCGCTTTTAGGGGTGAAAAGACCAAGTAATAGTCCCTCCTGCGCCCGGATGGCGGAATGGCAGACGCTGGGGACTTAAAATCCCCTGGCCGCAAGGCCGTGCGGGTCCGAGTCCCGCTCCGGGCACCAATCGCGAAGCGAAAGGTTGCCGGGGTAGGTCAGCGAGCTTGCTCGCGCTCCGGGAAGGCGCGAGCAAGCTCGCTGACCTACGAAATCCATTTGCGCCGTTTCGGCCCACATGCCTTGCAACTTCAGTGAAATCAAATTGGATCAAAACATCTGTTAACCTGTCACCACCGGGAAACTTGCCAACCCAGACCCGACAAGGCGCGCGTCCATGACGATACACCGAGGTACTCCGCACTCCCGCGTCGGGGCCTATTTTCTGGTGGGTGTGATGGTCCTCTGCCGGCCTCGGGCCGTGAAGGCTGAGAACAGCCTCGCCTACGAGTACGAGGACTACACCGAGCCGAACGGCAGGGTAGGCGTGACCACGCAGTCGGCCAGGCTGGACCAGGACCTGGGCACCGACATGCATGTCGCCTTGAGCGGAGTGGTCGACGCGATTGCGGGTGCCACTCCATCCGGCCAGCCGGCCGAAGCAGGCAGCGACCAGGTCGCACTCGCGGAGACGCGCGACTACCGAAAGGCTTGGGAGGCCGATCTTTCCCGCCAAATGTCCCGTCTCAACGTGGCGGTCGGGTTCTCAAGGAGCATAGAGGACGACTACGAATCCAATGGGTGGTCGATCAACACGCTTACCGACTTCAACCAGAAGAACACGACCCTGCTGATAGGCGCGGCAGGGACCGACGACGATGTGGAGGTTTTCTTCACTCCGGCCTGGCGCAACAAGCATGGGACCGACTACATCGTCGGAGTCACCCAGCTGCTTGACCCCCATACTTTTGTAACGGTCGACTTCACGTGGAATCGGTCGACAGGGTTTCTGGACGACCAGTACAAGGTGGTGCAGAAAAGTGTCCAGGTCCTACCTGGCATTTTCCTGCCGGTCACCTACTCGGACAACAGGGGCGACATCCGGGACAAGGGCACGCTGTTTCTTTCTGTGAATCACGAGGTAACCAGCTGGCATGGAGCGCTTGAGGCGAGCTACCGCTTCTATGCGGACACCTACGGAATCACCTCGAGCACAGGGGAGATTTCCTGGCTGCAGAAGCTCGGCAGGAGTTTCATCCTGAAGCCGGACCTTCGCCTCTATCAGCAGAAGGCGGCAAGTTTCTACGTCTACAACCTCGACGCAACGTCGATCATGCCGACCCAGACACCCAACCCGAATGGTCCCCGCTATTCGTCGGATTCCCGGCTGTCTGCATTCGAGGAGGCGGGGGCGAGCATCAAGCTGATATGGAAGGCGGCCGACTGGCTCCAATTTGACGCTTCCGTAGGTGGGTACAGGCAGCATGGAACGGATGGGATCACGCCCCAGAGCGCCTACTACAGGGCCACGGTAAGTACAGCTGGAATGAAGGTGTTCTGGTAGGTCTCGCCTATGGCCATCGTCACACAGTCCCGCACGCCAGCGCAGGCACCGGTTGCCACCGGCCCGGTCGAGCCACTTCGAAAGCTTTCGTTCGCGGCCCTGGGCACGAATTGCGAGGTCCAGTATTCCCCGACCGGAGGCACGGGCCAGGCGGCGGACTTTGAGCGAAGGGCCGTCGCCTGGGTGGCCGCGTTCGAGAAGAAGTATTCGCGCTTCCTGCCGGACAGTGCCTTGAGCCGGATCAATGCGGCCGCGGGCCGCGACTGGGTGGAAGTCGATGCCGAGATGGAGGAGCACTTCAAGCTCTGCGACACGCTTCATTTCATGACCCAGGGCATCCTCGATCCGACGGCCCTGCCGCTCATCCGTCTCTGGAACTGGAAGGCCGATCGGCCCTCTGTGCCCACGGCGGGGCAGGTGGCCGCGGCGAAAGAATTGGTCGGGTGGAGAAAGGTCCGGAGGGAGCCCGGACGGGTATTCCTTCCCTTGGCGGGGATGGCCCTCGACTTCGGGGGCTTCGGGAAGGAGTACGCCGTGGACATGGTCGCCCAAATCGCCCTGGACTGCGGTCTCAAGAATGTCCTCGTCGACTTCGGGCACGACCTGCGGGCCCTCGGCGCCCCGCCCGGCCGGCCCGCCTGGCATATCGGCCTTGAGGACCCGGAGCGCCCGGGGACCTCATGGGCGAGCATGGCCATAGTCGGAAGCCGGGGCATCGCCTCCTCCGGGGATTACATCCGGAGCTTTGTCGCGGATGGCCGCCGGTACGGACACATCCTCGATCCCCGGACGGGCTGGCCGGTGGGCAATGGATGCACGCAGGCCACGGTGACCGCCGCCACGTGCCTTCAGGCCGGGGTGCTGTCGACGACAGCCTTTGTCCTCGGGGTGCCCCAGGGTATCGATTTCATCCAGTCCTGCCCGGGAGCCGAGGGCATGCTGCTCGCCGGCAAGACCCGGGCGCAAACGAGGGGATTCTACAACTATGTCGCCGCTTAAACTTTTGCGTCCCTTGCTGGCGCTGGCGGTCCAGGCAACCCTCGCCGGGTCGGCCTTCGCGCAGGTGAAGGCCGGGGACGCGTTTCCGTCGTTGTCCGGCGCGGGCCTTGCGGGCGCGATCCCGGAAACCGCCGGGAAGGTGGTTCTTGTGGACTTCTGGGCGTCCTGGTGCGCGCCGTGTCGCGCCTCGTTTCCCGCCTACGCCCGAATCCAGGGAGAGTTCGCGCCGCGCGGCCTGGTGATCGTCGCCGTGAGCGTGGACGAGGTCCAGGCCGACTATGAGGCGTTCCTGAGGAAATTCGCGCCTCCCTTTGCGGTGGTCCGGGACCAGGACCAGCGCCTGGCGGCCGCCGTGGGCATCCCCGGGATGCCCACGAGCTTCCTCATCGACCGGAGCGGAAAGGTCCGCTCGGTGCACGAGGGTTTTCACTCGGGAGACACCGAGGCGGCGCTGCGCCGGGAGATCGAGCTTCTTCTCACAGCAAAATGAAAGCCACAGCACTCTTTTCCGTCGCCGTTGCGCTCGGTCTTGCCGGCTGCGCGTCCCTTCAACCCGTGCGCGTCCAGCCCTGGCAGCGCGCGGCCCTTGCGGACCCCATCATGAACCCGGGCCGCGATCCCCTGGGCAGGCAGATGGCCGAGCACATCTCGTTTTCGCGCGAGGCCGCCTCCGGGGGCGGAGGGGTGGGGGGCAGCGGCTGCGGCTGCAATTGAATTGAAACGACCCTGCAACTATTGATCGTCCCTGATTGCATAACCTCAAATTAGGCATTTCGTCGCCAAAAGCTGACATGACTTCAAATTCCCAGATCCACCGTCGGCTGGTTCGACTCACGAACCTTCCCGTTGCCGGGCTCCTCGCGCTGCTCCAGCGCACCCCCATCGTCCAAGTCGCCTCGACCGCGGAGGAGTTCGTCCTGGCATCTCCCGTGGGCACCGTGCTGCGGTCCGCCGCCGCGGTCGCGGC
>CAZGOX010000106.1:6549-8597 GCA_964527955.1 uncultured Opitutaceae bacterium
CCAGCCCTGATGGGTACGCCGACCAAGTCCGGCACGTACATCATCGACCTCACGGGGTACGAATTTGCCAATACCACGTCGGGCAACGGCGCAAGCACGACGTCTTCCACGTTCTCGTTCACGGTCGACGTAAGCGCGGGCAGCGGAGGCGGGGGAGGCGGCCAGTCGATCTATAACGTGAACAAGGATGCGCTCTACATCCAGACGACGGCCAGCGGGTCTGTGGTCGACTCCAGATGGCCCTACGTGTTCGGGGTCCAGGCTCCGACCGCGGTCACGCTTGGACTGCCGGCAGGCGGCGGGTCCGAGACGGTCCCCGCCAACTCGGGGAACGGCGACTTCGAGATCAACCAGTCCTTCGCCACGAAATCCGCCCTGGACGCGGCGTATCCAAATGGCACCTACCAGTTGACAGGAACCGGGATCCCCGCGCTCTCGCTTCCCCTGACCCCGGACAGCTACCCGACGGCGGTGCCGTCGGTGATGAGCAGCACGAATGCGACCTGGAGCGGGGGCGTCCTCATGATCGACCCCACCAAGGCGTCGACCCTCAATTTCAGCACGTTTTCCACCTATGCGACCGCCGGCGTGGGCGGGTACATGCAGTTTCAGCTCAACGACCAGCTGATGAACTCAAATACGCTCAAGCAGGCCGTCATATCCGTCACGAATTCGCTCGGCGTAACCAAGCAGTCTACCCCCTTCACGTCCTACGCGATCCCCTCCGGGACGCTGAACGGCAGCGACATCTACCAGGCGCAGCTGCAGTTCACGACCGCCCTCAAGTTCGACCAGACGACCGTCTCCGGCAGCGCCGTCCTGAGCATGTTCCAGAATGTGCTGACCTTCTTCGTCGTCACTCCACCGGCCGGCTCCTCGGTGCCGGCGCCGGTCATCGCGACCGATCTTCCCGCGAATCAGACCGGCTACCTCGGCCAGTCGGTGACGCTTTCCCCGAGCGTGACCGTCGGGGGCTCCCCGATCAACGGCACCTACGCGTGGTTTTGGTACTTCAACGGTCAGCCGATCAACATCGACGGGACGAAGTACGTGGGCAACAACACGAGCTTGACCATCAACAGCCTCACGTCGGCCGACGCGGGGGTGTACGCCGCGAAATTTGTCAACTTCGGAGGCCTGGCTGCGACCTCCGAGACGACGCTCGCCGTGACGGCGCAGCCACCGCCCGTATTCACGGTCCAGCCGGTGGGCCAGACGATTAACTCCGGCTCGACGGTGGTGTTCAACGTGGCCGCCACAGGGGCGACGAGCGGCGTCTGGTACAAGGACGGCGTCGCCCTCAGCGACAGTCCGGGCGGCCAGCGGTCGGACATCATCACCGGGGTGAACGGGCCGCAGTTGGTCATCGTCAATGCGACGGCCGCAAGCGACGGAAACTACACCCTGATTGCCACAAATTCCGCGGGCCACACGACCAGCAGCCAGGCAGCGCTGAGCGTGGTGCAGAGCACCAATCCCGGAGTGGCCAGCAGCATCTCCTCCCGGGCCTTCGTGGGCACGGGGGACAATATCCTCATCGGGGGATTCTACATTGTCGGCGGCACGTCCCGGACCGTGCTTGTCCAGGCGATCGGCCCCGGGATATCCGCGCCGCCCTACAATGTGAGCGGAACCCTGCAGCAGCCCAAGCTCCAAATCCACCAGTACCAGAACGGGAGGGATGTGGTGCTGTACTCGAACACGGGGTGGGGATCGAGCCAGGTGCTTCTCAATGCGGCGGCGTCCGTGTTTGCGTCCCCCGTGCTGCAGTCGAACTCGCCGGATTCCGAGTTGCTCGTGACGCTCCCGCCCGGGGGCTATACCGCCGAGATCTTTGGAGCGGATGGCGGCACCGGCGTGGCGCTGTGCGGAATCTACCAACTGCCCTGAGTCCCGTCATGCCAAAGATGCCCCGCGAGCTATTGACATACCGTATGGCGAGGTTATTTTTCGGACAGCTGTCACCCCATCACTTATGACCCATCGAATCTTTGTCCCGGCGATTCTCGTTGCCTTGCTGATGTCCCCAGTGGCCCGTGCGGCCAACA
>CAZGOX010000107.1:0-8574 GCA_964527955.1 uncultured Opitutaceae bacterium
ATGTCCAACCCCTATCGGCGCCGGGCGATCCTCGCAGATGCCCGGCTGATTTATCATGGCTAAGCCCGCGCCCAAATCCCAGGACGCCCACCTGCATGACATGCTGGAAGCCGCGCGGCTTATTCGCGGCTACCTGTCCGGGGTTGGCTATCAGGAATCAGCCAGGTATTTCACAAAACCGGTTCGGCATGACGCGGCTTGCCGCCAAGGAGAATGAACCGACCGCCCCGTAAGCTTGTCGAGGGCGCTCCCGCTGGGACTGTGTGGTTTGGCGGCCCAGTCGACCTCTGCAAGCTTACGCTGCGAGTCTACGGAAATGAAATGCTTCCGAAGGACGTCTCGGCGTCTCTGGGCTGTAAGCCGACCGAATCCTGGACAAGAGGTGATCCTATGCCTAGCGGCCCCCGTTTCCGAATGAATTCTGGCTGGCTTCTCAGCGCGCCCGCTACGAAATGCGGCAAGATTGATGCTCAGATTGCCTGGATCTTTTCACACCTCACCCGAGATATGCGGGTCTGGAAACGAATGGGTTCGAGGTACAGGATCGATCTCAATGCCGTAATCTATTTGGAGTCTTGGAATCGCGGTCTAATTGTCTCGCCGTCAAGTATGGCCAAGATCAGTCGACGCTGCCTCTCATTGGGGTTCGACATATACTCTTACGGTAAGGACGGACAGCCCAACACCAATCCTGTACCTCCGCGCAAGTTGCGCGCCGGGCCGAAGCATACTGTAAGGAAACGCGGGAGTCGTTAGCGCCCACGTCGGATACCCGCGCTCTTGGGCACTTTCATCGCAGGGAAAAGCGCAGGATCAAATTGAGCAGACCCGCGAGGTTGGCACTCCAGAAAATAAGCTCTGAGGCAACCCAAAGCCGTCGGTTTCTGACCGCAAAGCTATGCAGCCAGCCTGCCGCTGGAAATTGATTCTTCTTGGCCCAATAAAGGGCGCCCTCGAGGGGCATTTTCCATATCTTGGATTCGTTTTCCTCGGCCTGCAGGCGCGCCTGCTCCATGCGCAGTTCATAAGCGCTCGTCTTCCACTCCTCGGACGGCGACGGCAGACCCGGTATCTCGCTCATGCAGGTGACAAGTCTTAACCTTACTGTCCCGCGATCGTGACGGGTACCTGCCCCGAGCCCGTGAGTTGCCGAGCGGCGTCATCCCAAACCAGTTGGGTGACGTGTCCGCCGGTGGTTTCGTAGGCGTAGGTCGTGCCATCGTCACCATAGAGCTCGAAACGGCCGTCCGATCCGGGATAGACCCTGATCGACGCAACCGTCTGCGGTTGCTGGGCGCTTTGCACCTCCGAACCCAACGGCACGATACTCCCGGCCCGGACAAACAACGGCAGCACATCGATGGGTGCATCCGCCACGATCGTCTGCCCACCGTGCAGCCGCTCATTGGTCCAGTAGTTGTACCAGTCGCATCCCGCCGGCAGGTACACGGCCCGCTGTGTCGCGCCCTGTTCGGTCACCGGCGCGACCAGGAAGGCCGGTCCATACATATACTCGTCCGGTATGTCCGCCACCTTGGGATCAGCCGGAAAATCCATGAAGAGGGCCCTCATGTAGGGAGCGCCGGTCTGATAGGTCTTGTAGGCGCTTGAATAGGCGTAGGGCAGGAGCTGGTAACGCAGCTTCAGGTACCGTGCGAGGATCGGCTCGGCCTGCCGGCCATACGACCAGACCTCGTTGTGCATCCGTTCTCCATGCGCCCTCATCACGGGCTGGAACGATCCCCATTCGAACCACCGGACGAACAGCTCGGGATAATCTTCGTAGGGGCCAATCACCTCGCGGGCATCCGATCCGTCGATCAACGGCCGATGGGCGGCATGATAATCCGGCGGGATCGCGGGCGAAAAGAACCCGGCGATATCCGTGTCCCAATAGGGCAATCCTGTCGCCGTAAAGTTCAACCCGGCCGGAATCGAGCGCTTGAGCATGTCCCAGGTGGCCATGATGTCGCTCGACCAGAACACGGTGCCGTTGCGCTGGGCGCCAAGGTACGCAGCGCGGGCAAGAATCATGACGCGCCGGCTGTCGCCGAAATCCCGCCGGAACCCCTCGTACACCGCGGCGGTGTGGAACAGCGGGTACACGTTGTAGTAGCGCGTGCCCGACCCGATCGAGAATACGTCCGGGCCGGGGTCGATGTCCGGCTCGGTCTCATCGAGCCAGAGATAGTCGAACCCATACGGCTTCACGTACCGGTCGCGGATCTGCTCCCAGAACCACCGCGCCGCGTCGGGGTTTGTGGAGTCGAGGTTGGGGCCGATCGTCTTCGGGCCCCATCCCAGATCCGGGCTCCCGTCCGGCCGGTGAATGAGCCATCCCCGGCTTTGCAGCATGTCGTAGAACTGCGTCCCCGGCGCGAAATGGGGCCAGACGCTCAGGAGCGAGCGCACATCCATCGCATGGAGTTCCCGGTTCATCGCCGCGGGATCGGGCCAGCGCTTCGGATCCAGGTCCAGCTCCCCCTGCCGCGTCATGTTCAGGAAATCGACCACGACCACATCGAGCGGCAGTTGTTTGGCCCGATACTTTTGCGCAAGATCCATGATTTGCCCCTGGGTGGGATAGATGGCCTTGCTCTGGATGTACCCATAGGCCGCCCGTGGCAGCAGGTGCGTGACGCCGGTCAGCAGCCGGTAGCCCTCGTAGATTTCATCGCTCGAACTTCCGGAGATGACAAAATACGACACCCGGTCCCCCACCTCCGAGAACCATGTGTTCCGCTGATTGAACCCCAGGTCCACCGTGGTCTTCGACGGATTGTCCCAAATCAGCCCATAGCCGCGGCTGGACACCATGAACGGAACCCCGTCATCCTGACCGCCGATCGCGGAGTACTCGTGCCAGCAGTGGATCTCGTGATCGCGCAGGTCCATCCAGCCCTTCTGCTGTTGCCCGAGCCCGTAGTAGTGCTCCGCGGCCGGGGAGTCGAAGAGCGCGCCGATCCTATGTCCCTTGTCGCCGGGATGGGCTTGGGCGACCTCCGGATTCTCAGGGACCATCATCCAATTCCGCATCTGCAGCAGCACCCGACCGTCGGGGCTCGACACCTGCACCGCATCCTCATGGGGGCCATTGTGGTCGAACAGCCCGCCAAAGTACTGGTCGCGAAGCTGCAGGTTCAGGGCGTCGAGGGGCATCGGTTGCGGTAACTGTTTCTTCGTCAGATCCGCCGGCGCCACCCGGACGACCAACTCCGCCGATCGGAAGACGTCCCCTCCATCCACCTCATGCTCGTGCGACCACCCCGCCGGGGAGGGTTGCGCAACCACGCCGTAGCCCGGGCCGCCGGTGGCGGCGGACTGGTCGGTGCTCAGGGTGATTCGCACGATACCGGGCGCATAGGGGACCAGCGTGATCACCCGGCCGTTGCGCGTCAGCACCAGCGAACCGTCCTGCGCGATCGCCGGCGCAGCGAGCAGCAGCATGACCGCGACGGCGGCCACACTTCGGATCCACGGTTTCCAGCGCTCCAAGGGGTTGGGGGAGGTTTGCATAAGATCTCGGCGCGACCCGCCGGATGGCGGGAGTCGGTCGATTCAGGCAGAATGCAGGAACCGCCAAAATGGGCAAGCAACCCGGCGCAGTGTGTTAGGGCAGCGGGATGACGTTCCGGCCCTTCACTCCGAAATGCTTCGCAGCTGCCAGCAAGTGAGCATCATTGGAATAAATCGTTTGCTGGCCGTGTACGGCCGCGGTGGCCAGATGGATCGCATCCGCACCTCGGAGATAAATATCGGAAGGCAAGTCGCGATAAACCTGGCGGATTTTGGCCATTACATCCGGCCCCGTCGGCAGCCACCGGACGGCCTCCGCTTGGTTGTCGGTCTCAAACTGGGCCAGCAACGCCCGATATGATTTTTGCGGGATCACCCGCTCCCGAAACTTTCGGTGAAAAGCTGCAATGGCCTCGGATTGGCCATGCGCCGCACAAGTCACATGGTCCGTTGCCGCCAGCTCACGGACCTGCCCGTAGCCAGGATCCTCAAAGTAGAGACGAACCAGATAACTGGTATCGAAGTAGATCACGGCACCAGATGGTCCCGTTCCTCCCCAATTCCGATCGTCGAATCCCTTCCTCCCCGAAGTTTGGCGGACCGAAAGGAAGCCGAAAGCTTGCGCACGGCAAAATACGGCATGGCGGCCGGTGCGGACGCCGGCAAGAGCTTCGCCACGACCCTACCCCGTTCGGTGACCTGTAGTTCGCCGAGGTCGGCCGCCTTGCGAATCCAGCGGCCTGTGGCGTCATGAAGCTGCCGAATGGTGATCGTTGTCATGTGACACCATGTGACACATATCGGTATTCTCGTCAAGCTGAAAAGCCACCTGTCCGATCGGGAGCAGAAGCAGTACCGGCGCATCAACCGTCGGTTCCCCATAATTGTGGGCGTAACGACGGCGATCGCCTACCTCATTTCCGCGTTCCTGGTTCGTAATTTTCACCCCCGTCCATGAATTCCGGACGCGTCTCCTCGTTTTCCTCCCGGTTGCGTTTGTGCTGAATCTCTTGATCCAGCGCTGGTGCACTCGATCGTTGAAGGCATTCCTTGCTTCGACTGAATACGCGAAGAGTCAGGGCATCGGCCCGGACGGTGTACGCCTCACTCCTCTTACTGGGTGCTGGTAGGGACGGGCGGCCCGCCCGTCCGGATAGCTTTCAGGCCCAGTACAAAGCCCATTGGGCCATCTTGAAGAGGCGCAATTCGCCAGGGGTCTTGGAATAGGTCTATGGATCGTCAACGACGATTACACTTACCCGGGGAGGTGTAATTGTCGTTGGGGGCTATGGATCTGTCCGGACGCCCGGGCCGGGCGTCCCTACCCAGTTCCAGTCAACTGCACCCAGTACCCGAAAGACACACGTCAGCGTCATGGCAACAACGTGTAGTTCCTGCTCCGACCACCGCTTGAACCGGGCTTCAAGACGCCAGCCTCAATCAGATGCTTGATATCGCGCAAAGCTGTGTCGAGCGAGGTTCCGGCAAGTTTGGCGTATTTCGATGTGGAGAATGGCTCTTCGTCACCATCAAGAAGGGCGTTGAGCACCTTCCGCTGCCGCTCATTGGGTTCAACCATCCCATTGATCCGCTCCCAGCGGGCCGCCTTTGCCGTTATGCGTTTGAGCGTGCCGGTCGAGCCGACAACGGCGCGTCCAAAGCATCCCACAAACCATTCAAGCCAACCGGTGATGTTGAGCGTGCCTCTCTGCGAAGTCTCCAGAATGCGGTAATACTCCTGCTTTTCCTTCTCGATCTGTGCGGACATGCTGTAGAAGCGCATGCCTGACCCCTCCGACCGGGCAAGGGCCATGTCCGCAATCGCGCGCGACACGCGCCCATTTCCGTCCTCGAACGGGTGAATGGTCACAAACCATAAGTGGGCAAGTGCGGCCCGTAGCACCGGGTCTGTTCCATCGACGGTTTCAAACCATTTCAGGAACGCAGCCACCTCGCCAGACAACCGGTCCGCGGCTGGTGCTTCAAAGTGGATGTGCTTGCGGCGGATCCGGTCACGGCTGACAGGGCCGGAAACGACCTGCATGGGGTCCATTTCCGGGGTGCGCCATTTGCCGACGGCTATGCGCTGAATGCCGCTGCGTCCGGCTGGGAATAGCGAGGCCTGCCATCCGAGCAGCCGGTCCTCAGTGAGCGGCAGGTCGTATTGCTGGGTGGCGTCGAGGATCATCTCAACCGCGCCCTCAACATCCCGGCTTGAGGAGCCCTCCTTTTCGGAAGGAAGTCCCATGCGACGCGCGATCGACGAACGGACCGATGCCGGGTCAAATTTGGTCCCTTCAATTGCGCTGGACTGGATTACTTCAGCCGCGAGGTTCTCAAGGTTGGTCTGCTGTCGAAGCTGGAACCCCAGGCTTTGCATTCCTCCCAGCAACAATCCCTGTTGGTGTCTGGCTTGCGCGAGAATCGGCATCAGCCTTTCATAATCCCATTGGAAATTAGGCCACTTGGGTAATTGGTGAATGTAGCGCATGGTTTAGATACTCCGCAGTTATGCGGTGAATAGCAAGCTATAATCGCCGCATATGTGCGGCGATTATAGGACATTATTCGCCGCGCAGCACGTTACTTCCAGGTCAGCACGAGCAGCGAGACCGCTTGTCGGGGCATGGAAAACTTCAGATCCAACTTCCCCTCCTCAACGCGCACGTCTTCCGGCGGCGCAAGCGCCGCAAGCTCCCCGGCCTTTTCCAGCTCTGAATGTTGTTCGGCCGAGAGCGGCAGCGGCGAACCCATCTTCAGCCACGCGGCGTAGGAGTTGCCGTGTGCGGCGTCGATTCGGTAGTGCGTCAGCTTCGCGTAGCCGGACGCGATCGGCAGGTGTGCCAGCGCGAGGTCCACGTTTGCATCCGGGCCGGGCACGTCATCGTCATGATAGTGCCAGACCAGGACGGTGAGCTTGTTCCTGTCGAGGCTGGCCAGCGCGGACACGTCGGAATTTCCGCGCACGCCCCCGGCCAGGATCTTCCCGGCATCAAGCCCTGAACTGCTTTCAACCGCGAGGCGGCGCCCGCTCATCCTGGCGAACATCCGGAAGACATTCAGCACCGGCAGGTCGAGCCCGTCGCTCGCGAGCTGCCGGAAGCCGGCGAAGGGCGGCTGGTCCTCGAATTCAAACGCCCATGTCAGCGCGCCCTCAAGATTCACCCCGTATGTCCCGGCGATCTCAAACTCACGCGGGAAGCTCGCGGCGGTGTAGCTCGAGTACATGGTGCCGTTGCGGTAGCCGTCCTGGGGTCCCTTGCAAGCCGCGCAGCCCTCGGGGTCGGATTCACCGATGACGATGGGCGTACGCCTGTATTCGGGAAATGAGGCGATGAGCGCAAAGGCGTCGTTCATGGCGCGGAACTGGGCGGACATGCCCATCCGGACATGGCCGCCGGTGAATACCGGCGAGCCCTTGGCATGAAAGGCAATGAAGTCGAGCGGCGAGCCGGTCTTCCCGGTGCTGTAATTTGTGCCGCGGGCGCAGTGGTTGAGAAACTCGCGCAGGAACTCCCCTCCCCCGCCCGCCGTTTCCGGCCCGCCGACCTTGGCCGTTGGCAATGCTCGGCGCACGCCGTCCACGGCGTAGTCGTACAGCTTGAAGTACTCCGAGCGTGAACCGTGCCAGTAGCCGATGTTCGGTTCGTTCCAGACCTCCCAATACCATTGGTCGACCTCGGCCCTGCCGTACCTTTCGACGCAATGCCTCGTCCACTGATGGACCAGTTCGCCCCACCTCGCATAGTCCTTCGGCGGGTAGGACTGGCCGGCGTCCACCGGCGCCATCTTGTTGACCGGCGGATGGTGCGGATAATCCTGCGGATGCGTCGAGAGTGCCTCCGGCATGAAACCGATCTCAACGTACGGCTTGATCCCGCGCTCGAGATACGTGTCGAAGATCCTGTCGTTGATCGTCCAGTCGTAGACGGGGTTTCCGCCTGCGTCCTCCTTGTACGCGCTGGTCGAGCCCCATTTCAACGCGTACGCGCCATCGCCGCTCGTGAGCAGGTGGTGGGCGCGAAAGTAGACCTGCTGCCCGCCAAGATGCCCGAGTTCGGCCAACAGTTTCCTGCCGTCCCTCAGGTACGCGTAATTCGCCTCGTCCGCGCCGAAGAATCGCCAAATCGGCGTCAATTCCCCGACGGGCCTGCCCGCGTCCACCGTGATGGTCACGGGGAATGGGGTGCTCGCCTTGGGTGCCCCGATGCCTGCATCAGCGAAGGCTGCGGGCCCGAGGGCAAGGGCCACAGCGAGGGAGGAGAGTCGACCCTGCCGCATCGTGGCTACCTCTGCAGGTCGCCCGGCGTTTCCGGCGTGCCGGGCTCGTCAAGCAACTGGATTGACGACGCAGGGCCGAGATCGGGATTCGACCATGCGCTCAAGGCCCAGACGACCTTCTTCTCCGGCGACACCTCGATCACCTGCACCGTTCCCGGCCAGAGCTTCGGATCCAGGTCGTGGGGACACCAGTTGCAGATCACGGTGTTGCCGTTGGCAAGACGGCCCGCCTCCTGAAAAATGAAAAACTTGTAGCCCGGCGCGTCCTGATCGGAAAATTGCCAGACGACCTCACCCTGCCTGTTGACCTCCTGGACGAGGGGATGGTGGTCGGTGCGGTCACCCTCCGTGATCAACGTGTTGCCGTTCTTGAGCCGCACCGCCCACCAGGGATGGAACGCCGGGTAGGACCAGATTTCGTGGAAGTTCGCGTCATATTCCACGACCTTGTTGTCCCGCAGGTGTGCCGCGAGGTACGTCCCCTCCTTCGTCTCATGCACCCGGCGGAATTGGATGTGCGGACTCTCCCCCGGGTTCAACACGGGGAACGTGAATTCCTTCTCGGTCTGGCCGGTGGCGGTGTTGATGAGCATCAGCCTCCCCGGATTGCCGTTCTGCGCCACAAGCACATGGTCCAGGCCGATCGGCTGGATGGAATGGATCTCCGTTCCCTTTGGCGCGTCGATGTTCCAGATGATCCTCTTGTCCGGCGTGATCTCACTCGCCCCTATCTTGCGGCAGAAAACGATGTTGCCGTTGGAAAGCATCGTGGCGTCG
>CAZGOX010000108.1:0-8207 GCA_964527955.1 uncultured Opitutaceae bacterium
GAAGGGCTGAAGCGCACGATCGCCGACTTTCGGGGCCGGCTTTGACCGGAATCCGAGATTGGTTTGCCAAGGCGGCGGCGGGGTGTATGATCTGTTTCTTTCATGCTCTCTCTTTTGTTCAAGCGCCTTGCTGGTAGGCACTACCGAAAGTTCCAGGAGTCCTGCCGCCCGATTGTGGCGAGCATCAATGAGTTTGAGAAAGGGTACCAGAACCTGACGGATGAGGCGCTGCGCGCGAAGACCGATGAGTTCCGGGCCCGCCTGAAGGCCGGGGAGACCCTGGAGCAGATCCTGCCGGAGGCGTTCGCCACGGTGAAGAGCGCCGCCCGCCGCCTGGTCGGGCGGACGTTCACGGTTTGCGAGCATGAGCTCACGTGGGACATGGTCCATTTCGACGTCCAGCTGATCGGCGGCATTGCCCTGCACCGGGGCATGATTGCCGAAATGGCGACCGGCGAGGGGAAGACGCTGGTCGCGACCCTGCCGCTGTACCTGAACGCGCTCACCGGCCGCAACACCCAGCTGGTGACCGTGAACGACTACCTGGCCCGGCGCGACTCGGAGTGGATGGGGTGCATCTATAATTTCCTGGGAGTGTCGGTGGGCTGCATCCAGCAGCCGATGACGTCGGAGGCCCGCAGGGAGATGTACGGGCGCGACATCACCTACGGCACGGCGAGCGAGTTCGGGTTCGACTACCTGCGCGACAACGGCATGGCCACCCGCAAGTCGGACCAGGTGCAGCGCGACCACTGGTACTGCATCGTGGACGAGATCGACTCCATCCTCGTGGACGAAGCGCGCACGCCGCTGATCATCTCCGGACCAGCGCCGATAGAAAGGGAGCAGCCCTTCACAAGGCTCAAGCCCGGCGTGGACCAGCTGGTGAACGACCAGACGCGCCTGTGCAACCGCTTCGCGGGCGAGGCGAAGGAGATCCTGGAAAAGGCGGCCGAACTCGGGCCCAGGGAGAAGGAGGAAGCGAACCAGAAGGCGATGCGGAAGCTCCTCCAGGTGAAGATGGGAAACCCGAAGAACAAGCAGCTCCTGCGGCTCATGGAGAATCCGGAGTGGCGGAAGCTCCTCGACCGGATCGAGACCGAGATGAACTCCGACCTCAACAAGGAGGACATCTACCGGCTGAAGGAGGATCTGCTGTTCGTCATCGATGAGAAGCAGCACCAGGCCGACCTCACGGAAATCGGTCGGACGAAGCTGCGGCCCGACAATCCCGACGCCTTCATGCTGCCGGACCTGGCGACGGAGTTCTCGGACCTCGAGAAGGACCTGTCCGTGCCACCCGAGCAGCGCGAGGCGCAGAAGCTCGCCGCCCAGAATCGCTATGCCGAGATTTCCGAGGAAATCCACTCGATCTCGCAACTGCTCCGCGCCTACTCACTGTACGAAAGGGATGTCGAGTATGTCGTCCAGGAGGGCAAGGTCCTGATCGTGGATGAGAACACCGGGCGGGTGATGCCGGGACGGCGCTGGTCCGACGGGCTCCACCAGGCCGTGGAGGCGAAGGAAAACGTGGCCATCGAGCGCGAGACGCGGACCTACGCGACGATCACGATCCAGAACTATTTCCGGATGTACGAGAAGCTGGCGGGCATGACAGGCACGGCTGAGACGGAGGCGACCGAGTTCCACGACATCTACCGGCTGGTGGTGCAGGTGACGCCGACCAACAAGCCCTGCATCCGCATCGACCGGAACGACTCGATCTTCAAGACCCGCCGGGACAAGTACAACGCGGTGGTCCGGGAGATCGAGGCCGCAAACAAGAGGGGACAGCCGGTCCTCGTGGGCACGACGAGCGTGGAGGCCTCGGAGGTGCTCTCCCGCATGCTCAAGCGAACGGGCGTGATCCACACGGTGCTGAACGCCAAGTTCCACCAGCAGGAGGCCGAGATCGTGACGCGCGCAGGCCTGCGCGGGGCCGTCACGATTGCGACGAACATGGCCGGCCGCGGCACCGACATCAAGCTGGGGGATGGGGTCAAGTTCAACGTTACCTCCGAGCCCGCGTCGAATGCGGAGGGCAAGTCCATCGTCCGCTTTACGCTCACGGAGCCGACCACGGGCGAGAAGAAGGTCTACGACTCGGACAGCGACGAGGCGAAGGCACTGCAGCTTAAGTCCGACACGAAGGTCGCCGGAGGCCTCTTCGTCATCGGGACCGAGCGGCACGAGTCGCGCCGCATCGACCGTCAGTTGCGCGGGCGCTGCTCCCGCCAGGGCGACCCGGGTCTCACCAAGTTCTTCCTTTCGCTCGAGGACAACCTCATGCGGCTCTTCCTCCAGGGCAACCTCGCCTCGCGGCTGATGGAGGGTTCCATGCAGGAGGGGGAGGAGTTGGAGCACCCGTGGCTCAACCGTTCGATTGAGTCCGCCCAGAAGAAGGTCGAGCAGCAAAACTTCTCGTCGCGCAAGCGCCTGCTCCAGTACGACGATGTGCTGAACCAGCAGCGCGAGGTCGTCTACGGCATCCGCAACGCCGCAATCCAATCCGAGCGCCCCAAGGACATCATCTTCGAGCAGATCGAGGAGGAACTGACGGTCCGCATCTCAGTCGCCGGTTTCGGTGAAAAGGGCGGACCAACCCAGGGCGCCATCGAGAGCCTGGTCGGCTGGGTGAACACGCATTTTCCGATCAGTCTCAGGGTGGAGGAGCTGGCCGGCGAGGATGCGGTGGCCCTGGCGAAGACGGTCCTGGAGCGCGTGAAGCTTGCCTATGCGCTCAAGGAGTCCAACGAAATTCCCGACGCCCTGGGGGCGCTCGAGCGCTACGTGGTCATCAACGCGATTGACCACCACTGGCAGGAGCACCTCACCGAGATGGAGGAGTTGCGTCGGGCGATCGGATTGCGCCAGTACGGCCAGAGGGATCCTCTGGTCGAGTACAAGGGCGAGGCCTACCGGTTCTTCGAGGAGCTGATGAACAACGTCCGCCTGCAGATTTGCACGGGCCTGTTCCGCAGCGCGACGAACCTGCAGTCATTCGAGAACATGCTGGCGCTCCTGAGCCGCACGGCGCGGGCTGTCGGCCCGGCCGAGGAGGCGGCGGCCGCCTCGGGTCCGGCACCGCGCTTGCAGGCCCCCGCGAGCGCGCCCGGCCAGGCGCCCGCGCCCGAGATCCAGCTTCCCAAGGTGACCATCCGCCGGGAGATGCCCAAGGTCGGCCGCAATGACCTCTGCCCCTGCGGCAGCGGCAAGAAATTCAAGCACTGCCACGGGGCGTGAAGCTTGGGAATCCGGTCGTCCATGTGGCAAAGGGTCAATCGGAACCCGAGATAGATACTCTCCGGTCGCTTTTCGTTCGCCAAGCCTCACACAGTCGACCTCCGAGTACCCACCTCGGGTTCCGATTGACCCTTTGCCCTCCAACTCCAATTCCGTGACACAGGTAGATCCATACGAACAACCGAATTCCTTATGGAGGCGCCATGGGGTCTGGCTGGCGGCGGTTGCGGTGTTCGCGCTCACGACGACGCTGACGGTCCTGTCTTTCCCCCCGTATCACACCCCTGAATTCGCGTATGCCTTTGCGGTGCCCGGGATATTCTGGGCTTACTTCCGGCCCCCGCTCAGGCTCTACGCTTGGACCTTGTTTGCGGCGCAGGCGCTGAGCTGGGGGATCCTGCTTTTCTGGCTTCACTATGTGACATGGGCCGGTCCGCTGCTCCTGGGGCCCGTCGTGGGAGCCTGGGTGGGAGTCTGGTACCTCGCAGCCTGGTGGACGATGCCCCGGATGTTGGGGCAACCCACGCTGACCCGCATCACGGCCATGCTCGGACTCGCGGGAGTTTGGGTCGTGATTGAATGGACGCGCACGTGGTTCCTGGGCGGTTTTGCGTGGCTGCCGCTGGCGGCCAGCCAGTGGCAGCGGCCCGGGATACTCCAGATCGCCGCCTTTACAGGGGCGGGCGGGGTTTCGTTTGTCCTAATGGCAGTGAACATCGGCTTCGCGGCCTACATGCACCGACTGCTGTGCGAGGGACCGGTGGCCGAGCGGCGCCGGAGCCGGTCGCTCGGTCCCCTCGAGGAGGCGCCTTACTCGCTTCAACCTGCGGACTGGGGCTTCAGCCGCAGGAGCCAGGAATTCCTCTTCGCGCTCTTCCTCCTTCTTTCCTCCCTGTGCGTCTACATGGTGCAGGTGCAGCCGTTCGACCGCCCGCGCTTCGCCCGGCCCTTTGCGCGGGTGGCCTTTGTCCAGCCGGATATTCCCCAGACGCTGAAGTGGGATCCGAGCGAGGCGGTGGGGATCCTCAAGGTCCTCGACGAAAGGACCGCAGCCGCCGCCGCGGCCTGGCCCGACCTCATCCTTTGGCCGGAAGCTTCGGCCCCGACGGCAGTCAAGGGCGATCCCGGGATGCAGGCCCACGTGGAGGGCCTTTCGGCGCGGGTGCAAAGACCGCTCCTCCTCGGCTCGGTGGCCATAGAGAACCAGGCCAGCGGGGAAAGGTGGTACAACTCCGCCCTGCTGGTCACCCCGGACCGCGGCCTGCAGGCCTCGTACTATTCAAAGCGGCAGCTCGTGCCCTTCGGGGAGTACGTGCCCTTCCGACCCATCCTCGGCTGGCTCTCGAAGTTTGTGCCGATCGGTCCCGATGATTTCTCGGCGGGTGCCGACCCCGTGCCCCTGGTCGTCGCCCTGCGGCACGGCCCCGGGGCCTTTGGGCCGCTGATCTGCTACGAGGACATATTCCCCCAGTTGGCGCGCTCGAACGCGCTGGCCGGCTCGGATGCCCTTGTGGTCCTGACCAACGATGCCTGGTATGGCGAAGGCCCGGAAGCGTACCAGCACGCCGCGCATTCGGTGCTGCGGGCTGTGGAGACACGCCGCCCCGTGCTCCGCTGCGGGAATGCGGGCTGGAGTGGATGGATCGATGAGTTCGGCGTGGTCCGGTACGTGCTAACCGAGGACGACGGCAGCGTGTATTTCCGTGGCGAGGGGGTAGTCAGCGTGACGCGGGACGCCCGTTGGATCGGCCGGAACAGCTTTTACGTGGAGCACGGCGACTGGTTTGTGCTGCTCTCGGCGATGCTGGCGCTCCTCGGAGTGGCGGCACTGAGGGCGGCCAAGACCGAAACCTGAGAGGCGCGTGGCCTGGTTGGTGTAGGCAGCGAGCTTGCTCGCGCTCCGGGAAGGCGCGAGCAAGCTCGCTGACCTACGAAAGCCGGGCAACACGGCCTGCTAGGCAGCCCGTTTAGGGCTGACTAGGCCTGGGCTCAACGCCAAGACCATCACCCCGCCCGCCGCCGAGAGTGTCATCGAGTATCCGAAGGCGGCGGTTGTGCCGACGGCCGTCCACAGGACCCCGACCACAATGCTCGACAGGAAATCCCCGATGCCATTGACCGTGGCAAGCACGCCGAAAGCCATGCCATGCTGGCCTTTCTCCACGAGCTCCGCGCAGTACGAGTCCTCGGTGGACTCCATTCCAGCCACGTAGATGCCCCCGACGACGAACACGAGACCGAGGGTCCAAATGCCGGGAGGCAGCGCCAGGATCGCCAGGGACATCAGTGCCGCGAGAAAGTAGCTTCCAGCAAGGACGTACCGCTTGGGAAAATGGTCGGCCAGCCATCCCGCCACCAGCGCAAAGGCTGAATAGAACACATTGTGGGCCACGTAGAGGCCCACGGCGGCGCTCGCAGCGCGGCCGATGCCGAGGATCGGGGTCAGCCGCTGGGTCGCGAGAAGGATGAGGAGGGTATGGGCAAAGTCCCCAAGTCCGAATACCCCAACCGCCACCAGCAGCCGGCGGAACGGAACGGGCAGTTTGCGAAGGCCGGCCAGAAAAGACATGGAGGAGACCTTGGTGCGGGAGCGCTCCCGAACGAGGAATGCCATGCAGCCGACCGCGAGGAAGCCGGGAAGCAGGGTCCAGGCGAACACGGGCCGGAACCGGTGCTGGAAGTACCCGAGGAGGACAAACGCCGTGATGGGCCCGAGGATCGCGCCCGCCGTGTCCATCATGCGTTCGAAGCCGAAGGCCCTGCCATAGGTGTCCCGGGTGACCGACGCTGCCAGCAGGGCTTTGCGCACGGGTGTCCGCACGCCCCGCCCAAGCCACCCGATCGAGCGGGAGACCAGGACATGCCAGGGGGCGGTCGCGAGGCCGAAGGACGCCGTCGACACCGCGGTGACGACGTAACCCGCCACGGCGATGGGCTTCCGGCGGTCGAGGTGGTCCGTGAAGTGGCCCGAGGCCATCTTGGCGAAGCTGGAGAGGCCGTCGGACACGCCCTCGATCAAACCTACCCAAGCGGCCGCCGCTCCCATGGTCGCCATGAAGGCGGGCATAAGCGCAGTCGCAATCTCATGGGACCAGTCGCTGAACAGCGAGGCCATGCCGATCCCGAGCACCGTGGCGTTGAGCCATCGGGTCGCCTGCGCCGCCCCGCCGGGGGCCGCTCCGTCAGATTTCGGGCTGGACGGCACCGTGCCCATAGTGGACCACCCGGACCTTCTCGATTGTGATCAACCCTCCTCCGACCAACTCCTGCAGCTGCGGCAGGAACGCGTTGATCTTGTCCTCGGCGTCCACGATCTCGATGATGAGGGGCAGGTCGATGGACAACCGCAGCACCTTGGCGGTGTGAAGGTGGCTGCTCGCCCCGAAACCCATGGCGCCCCGGAGGACCGTCGCCCCGGCGAGCCCGGCCTGGCGGGCCTTCAGGACAATGGCCTCGTACAGGGGACGGTGCTCGGCGCGGTCAGATTCCCCGATGTAGACGCGGACAAGGAGTGAATCGGTGGGAAGGTTCATGGGGGTTGTGCAGGTGTCTCAGCGCATCTGGTTGACCGTGGAGGCGAGCAGGTGGCCGAGCCATACGGCCACCAGGCACAGCACGACGGAACCGGTGATGTTGCAGCCCGCGCGCAACCAATAGCCGTCGCGCGCCAGGTTGAGGGTCTGGAGGCTGAAGGCGGAGAACGTCGTGTACCCGCCGCAAATGCCGGTCATGAGGAATAGGCGGACTGCAGGCGGCGCAAACCACCGCCCATCGGGCTCGGTGAGCGTGTAGATGAAGCCAATGAGGAAGGAGCCGGTGACATTGATCAACAGGGTCGACAACCAGGCAAACTCATCGCCCGTGTGCGGCGTGACGATGCCGTTGAGGGCAAATCTCAATACGCTGCCCAGGGCGCCGCCGAGAGCCACGAGGAGGTAGAGTTGCATGATGCTTCCGTTAGAGGCCGGGAGTCATCAGCGGGAATGCCTTCAGACCTTGGTGACGATCTTGTCGGCCAGCCCGTAGGCGATGGCTTCCTCGGCGTTCAGGTAGAAGTCGCGGTCGCTGTCCCGGGCGATCTTTTCAATGGGTTGTCCCGAGGCGTCGGAGAGGATGTGGTTCATCTCCCCGCGCAGCTTCTCCATCTCCTGGGCCTGGATATTGATGTCCGTGGCAGGCCCGATGAACCGACCTGAGATCAGGGGTTGGTGAATCAGCACCCGGGCGTGCGGGTAGAGCAGGCGGCGTCCCTTGGCCGCCCCGCAAAGAAGGATGGACCCCATCGAGGCCGCCATGCCGGTCACCACCACCGTCACGGGGGACGTGATCAGTCGCATCGAGTCAAAGATCGCCATCCCTGCGGTCACCGACCCGCCCGGGGTATTGATGTAGAAAGTGATCTCCTTGCCCGGATCCGAGGCCTCGAGGAAAAGCAGGCGGTCGCACACGTCCCGGGCGGTCTCGTCAGTGACGGCGCCCCAGAGGAAGATCTTCCTCTGCTCAAGGAACTTCTTCTGGATCAGCGAGGAGACCGTGCGGGGAGTCCTCGGCTCGGCCGCGTCATGCTCCTCATCCTCGTCATCGTCCATGCGGGGAACAGGTGCTTGGAGTCCGGGCTGCAGGTTGTCGAAATGCATACCTGCCAGAGTGTGCGCCCCTCCCTGATTTTGGCAAGGCCCGGCTTGCCGGAAGGCAGAATGTAGGTCAGCGAGCTTGCTCGCGCTCTGGGAGCTCGGCGCGAGCAAGCTCGCTGACCTACAAAAGGCACGCCAAGGCGTCGATACCGGTTGTCACACCAACCCCAGCTTCATCTTCCCGTTTTCGGAGATCATCTGCTGGTTCCAGGGCGGGTCCCAGGTCAGCCTGACCTCGGCCGAGGTCACGCCGGGAACCAGGAGAACCTTGCCCTTGGCGTCCTCGGCAATCGCCGGGCCCATGCCGCAGCCCGGGGCCGTCAGCGTCAT
>CAZGOX010000109.1:0-1517 GCA_964527955.1 uncultured Opitutaceae bacterium
TCCTGGTAGGTCTTCCCAAAATACGTGTCGGAGGCGTCGACGGTCTTCGTCGGGGGATAGGCCCATTGACCGTAGGAGGAAACTCCGCCAAGCAGGGTCAGGCTGAGGTAGAAAAGCCGCGCGATGAGGGAACGTCTATTCATGGTATAAGGGCGTTGTGGAGCCGGGTTGGACAATGAAAGGGAGAACAGTGGCTTGGTCGAGAGTGAAGTCCCTTCCTGGTACTGTCCGTGCTGCACTTGGTAGGGACGCGCGGCCCGCGCGTCCGGGCCTACGAATGGCTCCGGGGTGTGCCCGGACGGGCGGGCCGCCCGTCCCTACCTCGGAAACCGGACCGGTTCGTCCGGCCCAGGCAAGCATTACCACAGCGGGACCGCCTCCTCGACGCGCACCCAGCCGGTCTCGCCGTTCTCGAACGACAGCCGGACCCATCCGAGGAAGGCCTTGTTGACGGTGGCGACGCTCCCGGCGGCGAGAGGCGCAGTCTTTTGCTCGACGTCGGCCTCGGTGGGTATCGAGCGCAGGATTCCCGCGCGCCAGACTACAACCGCACGCGCATCGGCGGCCTCCCCATAGGCTCGCCAGCCAACGGCGGAGGTGAACAGCAACAGCAGGGCGAGGACTGCGACGAGCAGCGCCGGCCCCGCCCCGAAGATCTTTGAGCGACCTGCCCCGAGCCCGGTCGAGGGGCTCGGCCTTAGGCCTCGCTCAGTGCGCGTCCTATACGACGCGGCCAGCGCAAATGCCAATGCGGCGGCGAAGAGCACCGACGACGCGATCATTGTCCACTGCCAGCAGCTCGGCGAGGCGAGCCGGGCGAGCCGCTGGACCGGGCCGGGCTTCACAAAGCCGACGAGGGGGGCGGGTGCATAGCCCGCCTTTTCGCACGCGAGGGCGAACTGCCAGCGGACGGCCTCGTTGCCTGGCTCCTGGACAAATGCCGCCGAGGCGTGTGCGGCGGCCTCCTCCCAGCGGCTCTGCTGGGCCAGCGCGAGGGACAGGTTGTAGTGCGCGGAGGGAAGGGCGGGAGCCGACGTGAGCGCGTGCCGCCAGGACGCCTCGGCAGAGGTGAAGTCGCCGCTGCGGTAGGAGGACGAACCCTGCGACGGCCCCTCGGCCGCATCGGCCCGCACGGTGGCCGGGGCCACTCCGACCAGCAGGCATGCCGCGGCCAGGAACGGGAAGAGGTTTCGGAAGAGGAACAGCTGCCGGCCCTTGAACGACGGCGGGCGGGTCGCGGCGAGCGCCGCCGAAGCTCGCTCAACCCAGTCGCCCGGCAGGGCGCGTTCAGCGCCGTACAGGGCCCTGTCGGATTCGGACCACAGCGAGCTCCAATCTCCGCCCGCCGCGCCCAGGTGGCCTGCAACGGGAGCCGCATGGGGAACCTCCAGAAGGATCGCCGAGTCGTGCTGCCAGTCCAGAAGCAGGGGCGCGAGTCGGTCGGGCTCCGCGGCGTTGCCGGCCACCACGCGAACCCGTGCGAGTGTGGAGGCCAGGCGTCCGTGGGCCTCGCGAAG
>CAZGOX010000109.1:1617-8198 GCA_964527955.1 uncultured Opitutaceae bacterium
GTGACGGTCGCCGGCGGCGCATCGAGCGTCTTGTAGGTTCCGGTCGCTGGATCAAAGTAGACAAACTCAACCCCTCCCAGGTCGTAGGACCCGGGCTTTGTGGGCACGAGTACGATATCCTCGCTTAGCGTGGCATCGAAAAGCTTGCCGTCCGCGGGCGTGCGCTTCGGCTGGGGTTGGATGACCTGAAAGTCCTTGGAAACCTCCCTTGCCGGAAGCCCGTGGATGTCGGGCCAGTTTCCCTTGCCGGTGAGCTGCAGCGTCCATGTCACCGGCTCGCCGACGGCCGCCGAGGCCGGCACGAGCCTGGACAGGAGCTTGAAGTCGCCCACGGCGCCGGAGAAGCCGGCGGCCGCGGGAGGAAGGGGCCGCACCTCGATCGTCGGGACCTTGCTGATCACCGAAAACTGCTGGTACTGCCGCTGCTGGAAAAAGCCGAACCCCGTCACGCCCACGTTCAGGTTCACAAGCTGGTTGACCGCGTTGAGCTGGTGGGTTCCCGGCGTGCGGACGAGCGCGCGGGTATGGTAGGCCAGCCCCGTCTTGGGCCCGCCACCCGAGGTGATCTCAAAAGCCTCGGGGCGCGACCAATCCTCGACGACAAGCGGGGAAGTGTTCCACGTGAACACGCCGCGGCCGAAGTCCGGATAGTAGCCGTGGTCTGCCTCGATCGTGTAGTTGAGACTGAAGACTTCCCCGGCCCAGACGCTCGTGGGAACCGCGTCGAGGCGTGAGTCCGCCGCCGTATCGAGGGGCTTGCCCGTGCTGCCGACCGTCGCGGCGCCGGGGTCGAAGTGGGCCGCTGGAACCTGCACCGGGCCCTTGTCGGTCGCCACGCCGAAGACGGGGAGGTCCACCGACTGCCGCTTGGTGAGCAGGGCCGAGTAGGAGAGGGTCACGGTCTTGGAAAAATCCCCGTTGTTCCAGGAGATGTTGGTGCTGCGCCCCCCGAATTCCAGGGTCAGGCCGTCGACAGCCGGAGGGACGGGCGTCTCCTTGGGGTCGCAGCCGTCGAACACCAGCTGGAGCGTGGAGGTTTCGCCGACCGCCAGGGTGCCCCCCGGCGGATCCCAGCGCGCGGATTGCGCGGTGGCGGCGACGGGCGCAAGTAGCGCCAAGAGGCTGAAGAGAGTAAATCGCATGGGGATCACCAATCTTTTTCCGGCTGGTCGGACGGGGGCCTCGGCTGGGACTTCAGGATCTTCTGCCAAAGTTGCGCGGGTGCGTCCTGCCCGCGGAGCTGCTGAAGTTTCTCCAGCATGGGGGCCAGCTCGGGGTTGGTCCTGGCGAGCGTCTCGTCCTTCCTGTCCGCCCCGCCGCCGACCTTCTGCGTCCCGCCCGACTGCTGCCGCTCCTTCTTCTCCTGCTTTTGCTTCTGGTCCTGTCCGGCGGGTTTGTCCTGCTGGTCCTGCTTCTCTTGTTTCTGTTGCTCCTGTTTTTTCTCCTTCGGCGGGCGGAGCAGGTCCTCGAGCTGCGTCCTCAGCTGGGGCCAGTCGGCAGCCCTGACGTCCGCGGCCGAGCCGGCATCGACAGCCGCAAGCGCGTCCCGGACCGGTCCCGGGGAAACGGACTGTCCGCCGGACCGCAGGTGTTCGCCCCAGGCGACGGTCTCCCGCGCGAGTTCGGACCAATCCAGCGGAGTCGAACGGTCCTGGGCCGAAAGGCGCCCCACGATGCGGCCTACCTGTCCCGTTTCCGGAGCCTTCCCGGCCGCGAGGGCGGTCCCGGAAAGGGCCGGCGCGAGGAAAGCCAGGACGGCAATCAGCACGGCTGCAGCCGGGATTCCGCCGGGGCCGCCGTCCCTTGGCGAGAGCTTGACGTCCCTTGGCGTGGGCCTCGCCGGAAACTCGAGAAGGAAACTGATCAGCAAGTACAGCAAGGCGGGCGCCAGGAACCACTGGTAGCGGTCGACGCGGGTCGCCACCTTGCGTTCCAGGAAGCCACCCTTGCGCCCCTCCTCGACGCTGGCGCCCAGGACGTCGCCCAGGTCGATCCATTCCCCGGCATCGCGGTAGATGCCCCCGGTCCTTTGGGCGAGCTCCCTCAGGTTGTCCCCCTCGAGCCTCGAAAGGACGACCGCGCCGCGGTCGTCCTTCACGAATCCCCCGGATTTGTCCGGGATGAACCCGCCGGCCGCCGTGCCGACCCCGAGCCCGACGACATGGATGCCCTTCCGTTTCAGCCCGTCGACGTGGTCCCTCCAGTTTTCGTCGGTGGCTCCGCCGTCGCTCAGCACGATGAGGTACCTGTCGACCGCCGGGTTGTCGTCAAAGGCCGAGGCGGCCGTGTCCATGAGCGCGCCGTAGTTTGTGCCGCCCACAGGCATGAAGTCGGGGCTGAGCTCCGGGAGGAATTCGTCGAGGATGCCGTAGTCCGAGCTGAGCGGCGACTGCAGGAAGGCCGTGCCCGCGAATGCGATCAGGCCCACGCGCTCGCCGGAGAGGCGGGTGAGGAGGGACTGCGCAAGCAGCCTCGCCCTGTCGAGCCGGGATGGCTTGACGTCCCCGGTGAGCATCGACCGGGAAAGGTCGATCGCGATCAGGATCTCGCGCGACTGGCTGAGCTTGGGCTGGTCGACGACGCCCCATTGCGGGCGGGCCAGCGCAACGATGGCCAGGGCCACGCCGAGGCACAGCCAGATGCGCGACTTCCGGCCGGGACCGCCCTCCTGGCTGAGAGGCTTCAGGTCGAGGGAGTGAGACCCGGCCTCGGCCCGCAGGATGTTCGGGTGGCTTTCGCCGGCTCCGCGGTAGCGCCTGGCCAGCTCGCGCGCAAGAAGCGCGACCGGCGCGACCAAAAACCAGAGGAGCATGGGCCAGGCGAACGTCATGGCGAAGAGGCCGGGGCGAGGGCGAGGACGGCCCCTGCAAAGAGCAGGGCCAGGCCCGGGGCGGCCAGCCAGGGAAAGAGCTCGGTCGTGACCATGTGGTGCTTCTCCTTGAGATCGACCTTCTGGCTCGAATCGATCGCCTTGAAGGCCGCCTCGAGCGTGTCCCTTTCCTCGGCGCGGAAGTAGCCGCCGTGGGTCTGGCTGGCAATCCCGCGGAGGAGATCCGGGTCGAGGTCCGAGACTTGGCGGCTGTAGGTGACGATCTTGTCCCCCTCGTAGTAGGGAGCCCAGACGTAGCCCTCGGATCCCACGCCGATGCAGTAGATCGGGATCCCACGGGCCTTGGCGACCTGTGCAGCCTCGAGCGGGGGCAGGACGCTGAGCGGCTTCGGTCCGTTGGGGGAGTCCACCATGCTCTCCCCGCCGTCCGTAAGCAGGACGATGAAGGCCCCGCGCCTTTGCGTTCCCTGGTAGTCCTGCTCCTGCTCAAGGCGGTTCAGCGCCATGCCGAGCCCGTCGCCGATCGTCGTGCCGTCAGGGTCCACGGTGCCGATCTTCAGCCGGGAGTATTGCTGCAGGATCCAGTCGTGGTCAAAGGTGGGAGGGGCAAGCGTGTAGGCCTGGCGCCCGAAGACCACCACGCCGATGCGGTCGTACGGCCGGTCCTTGATGAACCCCTTTACGATCGGCTTGATGGTGTCGATGCGGTTTGGACCGGTCCCGGGCTCGGGATGGTCCTCCCAGGTCATCGAGCCGGAGAGATCCAGGCAGAGCATGATGTCGTACCCCTCGGACCGGAGGTCCCGCCGCTCCTCGACCCGCTGCGGGCGGGCCAGGGCGCCGACAAGGAGGGCCATGCCCGAGAGCACGAGTGCGGCCGGCCAGCGGGAGGCCGCGGTATAGGAAGGCCTGTGCCATGCGGCGGCGAAGGGAACGAGAAGCACCGAGACCCTGCGTCGGCCCCGGAGCCATGCGACCAACGGCAGCGCGGCCAGGGCCAGGAACCACAGCGGATCCTTCCAGGAGAGGTCGCTGATCATAGGGCCCCCATCCGCGCGCGGAAGAACCTGACCAGGGCCTCGAGCCGGTTCTCGTCGGCGCCGACGACAAGCCTGCCCAGCCGCTCCGGAAACAGGTCCTGCCAGGAAGCTTCCCGGCGCTGGCGCCATTCGGCCTGGGCCGCCCTTTCCGCGGGGCTCCCCTCCAGCGTGACAAGACGCCCCGCTTCCGGATCGTACGCCGCGAACATTTCGCCCGGGGCGAGCCGCTTCTCCCAGGGATCGTCGACACGGAAGCCCATCGCCTGGTAGCGCCGCCTGAGCATGGGCCAGCTCTCGGGGGTCTTCCTCGGGGGAAAATCGCCCAGCCAGAGCAGGATGCTGTGCTTGGGCGCCGCACGGGAAAGGAACTTCCAGGGTATGTCGGTCCCGTTGGTCGCCCCGACGGGGGGCGGAGGGCGGCTCAGCAGCGTTGCCGCGGCGTGCAGGATCTGGCCCCGACCGTGAACCGGCCGTCGGTACAGGCAACCCTCGGGCGAGACGTGCATGAACCCAACCCTGTCGCGGTTCACCGCTCCGAGCAGCATGACGAGGCTGGCGAGTTCGAGGAGGGCCTCGCGCTTCGAGTGCGCCCCCGAGCCGAAACGCAGGGTCGGCGTGTCCTCAAACAGCAGCAGCAGGGTGATCTCGCGCTCCTCCACGTACTTCTTGCGGTACGGCTCGCCCAGCCGGGCGGTGACGTTCCAGTCGATGTCGCGTACGTCGTCTCCAAACTCGTACTTTACCACCTGGTCAAACTCCATGCCCCGGCCGCGGAACGACGACCGGTACTCCCCGCTGAGCACATTTTCAACGGCGTGCCGCACCCGCCACTCCAACTGCCGCAGCCGGGCCAACGGGGAACTTGGGGGAAGCATCATATCTCACCGGGCACCTGGGTACTCTTCAGGACCTGCGCGATGACTTTGTCCGTGGTCATTTCCTCGGCCTCGGCCTCGTAGGAGAGCCCCAGCCTGTGCCGAAGGATGTCCGGGGCGATTTCCTGGATGAGTGCCGGTGAAAGGTAGTCCTGGCCACGGAGCCAAGCCAGGGACCTGCCCGCCTGGTAGAGCGCGAGCGAGGCGCGCGGCGATGCGCCAAAACTCAGCCGGCGGGGGACGCCGCCGGCTGCCGAGGGCTCCGCGAGCGTGCGGGTCGCCCTGACAAGGGCCAGGATGTAGTTCTGGACGGCCGGCGACACGTGGATGCGGTCCACCTCGGCCCGCAGTTCGAGGAGCTCTTCGCCACTCGAGACGGCCGAGAGCTTCGGCTGGGTTGTCACCTGACCCCAACGCTTGAGCATCGTCGACTCCTCCGCGGCGCTTGGGTAGTCCACGATGAGCTTGAACAGGAAGCGGTCGGTCTGGGCCTCGGGAAGGGTATAAGTGCCCTCCTGCTCAATTGGGTTCTGGGTGGCCATCACGAAGAAGGGCTTCGGGAGCGGGTGGGTCTGCCCGCCGAGGGTCACCTGTCGCTCCTGCATGGCCTCGAGCAGGGCGCTCTGCACCTTGGCGGGCGCGCGGTTGATCTCGTCGGCGAGGACGAGGTTGGCGAAGACCGGCCCCTCATGGGGCTTGAACTCCCCGGTCTTTGGCTGAAACACCATGGTCCCGACCACGTCGCTCGGCAGGAGGTCGGGGGTGAACTGGATGCGCTCGAACTTGACTCCCAGGGCCGCCCCCAGGGAGTTGACGAGGAGCGTCTTCGCCAGCCCGGGCATGCCCTCCAGGAGCACGTGGCCGTTGGCGAGCAGGGCCACCAGCAGGCGCTCGACCACGGTTTCCTGGCCGATGACGGCCATGCCGATTTCGTCGCTAAGTTTGCGGGACCAGGTTGGACCGGAAAGCATGGGATGGGAGGGGAGACTAGGTGCGGAAGCCTAGGGGCTGGAGGACAAAGGCGGAGAAGCGAGGTGGGAGGAAACCCGGAATTGTGGATGCGGATGGTCAGTTGGCAATTTGTAAGAGGGGAGGGTGCCGGGATCGGTCGCGGTTGGTCAGGTCCTCTCCGGTCGCCTTTCGTTCGCAAAGCCTCACACGGTCGACCTCCGAGGACCTGACCAACCGCGACCGATCCCGGGCTGCGACTGGGATATGCTGTGAATGGGATATGCTACTGTCGCAATGGGCTTGCCGAGCCCAAAGGGCCCGGTGCCTAATCCTGGCCATGGCTGTTCCCACCCAAGTTGAGGAGAGGTTGCAGAGGCTTGGGGTTGGATACGGTGATGTGGAAGAACGGTTTGTGCGCGGCACGGGACCTGGGGGACAGAAGATCAACAAGACGTCTTCGACCGTCTGGCTGAGGCATCGTTCCACGGGGATCGAGGTCCGGTGCCAGAGGGAACGCTCCCAGGCCGCCAACCGGGAGCTGGCTTGGGCGGAGCTGGTTGCGAAGCTGGAGGCCCGCAAGGCCGGGGCCCTGGCGCAAGCGCGATTCGAGCGGGAGGCGGCCCGGCGCAGGACGCGGCAGAAGAGCCGGGGGCAGAAGATCAGGATGATCGAGGCCAAGAAGCACCGGGCCGGGCACAAGGCCAACCGGGGCCGGGTGGAGAGCGGGGACTAGCTTGTTGGCGGTGGTCCTGCCTAATCCTGTCATTCTTCGCTCTCAGAATGACAAACGACGAGTTACCTCACTCCTTTTTCGCCACGTCCCGGACTGCGGTGTCGACGATCGCCGGCGGGGCAAGATCCTTGGAGCCCTTGGCCCCGAGCTCG
>CAZGOX010000110.1:0-8193 GCA_964527955.1 uncultured Opitutaceae bacterium
TGGCACGACGTGGGGCACGCCCAGATCAAGCAGAACATGGGGATGATCGACCACCGGCAGCAACTGGTCGCAAACGCGACGCGCCTCCTCGGCTTCCATCTCCATGACGTGAACAGCGAAGGGGACGACCACCAGCCGATCGGTTCCGGGGTGATCGACTTCAGGATGGTCCGGGAATTCTGGCGCCCGGAGCACCGCCTGGTCCTCGAGATCAGCCCGCGCGCGGCCGTTGAGGAGGTCCTGGAGTCAAAGCGGCGGCTCGAGTCATTGTCCGTCGGCTGAGCGCATCCCTTTCGCGCAGGATCTCGCCGATCCAGCGCCTGTGAGGCCCGGACAGGACGACGGAATCGAGCTTTGCGAAGGGCATCCAGACGAGCCCCCTTCCGGGGCGCCTCCGGGGCGGCGCCATGGAGTGGATGGACTCCGTGATCCGGAAGTGCGTGATGCCCCGCTTGCGCACCGCGAGCAACGGGGCCTGCGCAACCAACGCCGGGTCGAATCCGGCCTGGACCGCCGCGGGAAGCTCATGCTGGCCGGCGAGCCTTCGATCGGCCTCGCTCGCGCGGTGCAGCAGGAGGGCGCCGCGCCGCTCGCACCAGACCCTGGGCACCTCTGCGGTCTCCAGGCGCCTCGGGAGGATCCTCGGGTAGTCGGCTGGCCTCCCCATCCTGAACGCCGCGCAGAAACCCGCGACCGGGCACACCCCGCATCGCGGCGCTGAGCGCAGGCATACCGTGGCCCCGAGCTCCATCATGGCCTGGTTGTGGTCGCCAGGGGCCGACCGGCTCAGCAGCAGTTCGGCCGTCCCCTGGAACACCCGGGCGGCCGACGAGCCGTCGCGGTGGGGCGTGCCATCGGAGACCAGCCTGCTCAGGATTCGCACGACATTGCCGTCCACGCAGGCGGCGGGATCGTCGAACGCGATGCTCGCAATGGCCGCGGCCGTGTAGGGCCCGACTCCGGGCATTTCCAGCCACCCCTCCCGGGTTCCGGGAAGCGACGGCAGGGCGACGACGCGCCGTGCCAGGCTGTGCAGGCGCCGGGCGCGGGCGTAGTAGCCAAGCCCTTCCCAGCATTTGAGCACCGTGGCCTCGGAGGCCGCCGCGAGCGACCGCCAATCGGGAAGCCTCGCCATCCACCGCCCGAAGTAGGGGACCGCGGTCGACACCCGCGTCTGCTGGAGCATGAACTCGCTGACCACGGTGCGGTACGGGGAGCGGACCTCCCTCCAGGGCAGCCGGCGCGCCTCCCTCCGGTACCAGCGCAGGAGCGCGCGCCGGAACTCCGTCCGCCGGGCGATCAGGGTCTGAAGGTCGGATTGTGGCATGGCGCGGTTCTTGTCCTTGTAACGCGGGTTCGCGAAGATAATTTGGCGCCATGCCCAAAAAGCCTGCCGCCGATGCAGCGGAGCCGAAAAAGCTGTCGACGTACACCCTGAAGCTCGACAACGGCCAGTTGGCGGGGCTCCGGGCCATCTGCGAGGGCCGCGGGTGGGAGCGCTTCGAGGTCGCGTACGCCCGGTACGCCTACAAGGGCCCGAACGTGAATGTCACGGCCTACGAGAGCGGCAAGCTCGTGGTCGCGGGCAAGGGAACCGAGGAATTTGTCACGATGACCCTCGAGGCCGAGGTGACCGGCGCCCCGAAACTCGGCTACGACGAGGTGCTCCATCCGGACTGGTTCCAGTCCCACGCGGGCCTGGACGAAAGCGGAAAGGGGGACTTCTTCGGCCCCGTCATAGCCGCCACGGTGATCGCCGATCCGGCCGCGATCCGCGCCTGGATCGAGGCGGGCGTCAAGGACTCCAAGAAGATCGCCGAGGCCCAGATCGTGAAGCTCGACAAGCTCATCCGCGGAACCCCCGGCGCCGTCGCGAAGACCTGCTTTTGCGGCATGCCCAAGTACAACGAGCTCATGGGTCGGCCGCATGCGAACCTGAACCGCCTGCTTGCCTGGCAGCACGCGACGGCGCTCGAGCAGGCCCTCGCGCTCAAGCCCGTCTCCTGGGGCCTGCTCGACCAGTTCAGCAAGGAGCCCCTCACCCAAAGGGAACTTGCCAGGAAGAAGGTCGCGGGATTCGAGCTGCGGATGCGCACCAAGGCGGAGGAGGACCCCGTGGTGGCGGCCGCCTCCGTCGTGGCCCGCGCCGAGTATGTCCGGCAGATGCACGCCCTTTCGCTGCGTTTCGGGGCGAAGCTCCAGAAGGGGGCTGGGCCGAACGTCAAGCAGCAGGCGGACCAGATCATGGCGAAGTTTGGCGTCCTGGCGCTCGGCCAGTTTGCCAAGCTGCACTTCAGGACCGCGTATGAGGTCGTCTCCGCGGCGGGAAAGCTGGGCGAACTGCCCCTGCCCGTGCCGGCGGAAAAAACGGAGTGGCGATGACGACCCGCCCGCCGCCCCGGAGCCCCAGTGCCAAGACGCCGCCAACTCAGGGCCTTTGACCTGAAGCAGATCGAAGGGGTAGCGAGCCTCATCGGGGTCGACGAGGCCGGTCGCGGCGCGCTGGCCGGGCCGGTGGTCGCGGGCGCCGTCCTGGTGACCCGGGAGTTCCTGGAGGGCAGGTGGGCCCTGACAAAGGCGGGCCGGGTAAACGACTCCAAGCTGCTTTCCGCGGCCGACCGGGAGGAACTTTGGGGTGAGTTCGAGGAGCTGGCCGGGCAGGGCCAGATCCACGCGCACTACGGCTCGGCGAGTGTCGAGGAGATCGAGCGGGTCAACATCCTCGGGGCCACGAAACTCGCCATGCGCCGCTCGATCGAGGGGATCTATCCCCCGGGCGCATTTGAGAGCCACGTCGAGCCGGACCTGTTCTCCCCGGTCGAGGCGCGGGCCTCGTTCCGGCCCACGGTGTCGTGCCGCATCCTGGTCGACGGGCTCCGCCTCCGGAGCTTCCCGTACCCGCACACAAACATCGTCAAAGGCGACGCCCGGTCGCTCTGTGTCGCCATGGCCTCGATCCTCGCCAAGGTCATACGCGACCGCCTCATGTGCGGGCTCGACGGCGAATGCCCCGGCTACGGCTTCGCCCAGCACAAGGGCTACGGAACCGACGAGCACCGGGCTGCGGTCCTCCGGCTCGGTCGCACCCGCCACCACCGGGAGCTCTTTCTGCGCCGGCTCCTGGCCGAGCGCGTCGACCCGGCACAGATGGATTTCTTCACATGATTGTGGTTTTCATCCGGCCCGGGCCGGCCATGATGGCGGCCTGATGTCGGGAAAGAAGAACACCTCGCTCGACCGCGTGCTGGGGCGCCTTGACAGCCTGGACCCGGTCAACCTCGCCAACCTCGTGCAGCGGCTCGCCCGCGCCCGCGGGCTGTTCGAGGAGATCTTCAACGTCCTCCAGGAAGGGGTGCTCGTCATCGCCTTGGACGGGGTGATCGAGTACGCGAACACGGCCGCCCATCGCCTGATCGGGCTGAGCGGGGACGAGCTGCAGGGCCAGACCCTATGGCGCCTTGTGCCCGGGCTCAGGCCGTCCCTCGGTGCGACCCTCGATGCCGGCGAGGCCGAGGCGGCCCTGCCCGTCGTCGCACGGGAATTCGAACTCACGTACCCGGAACCGCGCACCGTCAGGCTCTACATGGTCGCCTTCCGCGGGGAGGGCGGCGGGGGAGGCCGCCGCTTTGCGGTCATCCTCACCGACGTCACGCACGACAAGCAGAGGACGGAGCGGCGCATCGAGGACGAGAGAACCTCGTCGATCAGGCTCCTCGCGGCCGGCGTCGCCCACGAACTCGGAAACCCGCTGAACTCCCTCACGATCCACCTCCAGCTGATCGAGAGGAAGCTGAAGAAGCTCAAGGACTCCGGCGACGTGAGAACCATCGCCGAGTCAGCCGGCGTCTGCCGCGACGAGGTCCAGCGCCTCGACGGCATCATCAGCCACTTCTTGGAGGCATTGCGGCCCCGCCCGCCCAACCTCGCCGAGACTCGGCTCGCCGAGGTCCTCGCCGATGTCCTGAGGTTCCAGCAGCGCGAGTTCAAGGACAGGGGAATCAAGGTCGAGGCCGAGACGCCGGACACCCTGCCTCCGGTCATGGCCGACCGCGACCAGCTCAAGCAGGTGTTCTTCAACATCACCAAGAATGCCATGGAGGCCATGCCGCCCGGGGGCAGGCTCAAGATCAAGTCCCTTGCCGACGACGGGTCGGTGTACCTCCTCTTCGCCGACGGCGGCGTCGGCATCAAGGCGGAGGACCTGGCCCGCCTTTTTGAACCCTACCATACGACCAAGCCCGGAGGCCATGGGCTCGGCCTGATGATAGCCCAGCGGATCATGCGCGAACACGGCGGCCAGGTCGGCATCGAGAGCAAGGAGGGGGTGGGCACCGTGGTCACGCTGCAGTTCCCGCGGAAGGACCGCCGCGTCCGGATGCTCCCAAACTGAGGCCCGTCCCGGGCCTATTTTTCGGGCGCGGTCCCGGGGACGTCCTTGACGACGACGGTGTGCGACTCGGTGTGGTCGCCAAGCTTCAGTGTGACCTTGAAGGGGATCTCGTTGGAGGTGACGCCGAGCTGGGACACCATCGGGCTCGGTTCCGAGGTCTGGCCAGCGTTCAGGATGACCGTATCGGGGTCCACGGCAAAGTTCCCGAGATCGGAGCTCATCTCGTCGATCTCCACCTTCAGCTCTCCCTGGGTCCGGTTCTGCAGCTTCAGGTGGATGGTGACCGGGGGCATGGGGCTTCCGAGGTTTCCGCGCGCGATCACATAGCGCATCGCGGTGTCGGCGTCGCTTTCGCTGTTCAGGATGTCGTTCGGATCCGGAGGGCGGTATGCGCGCAACTTGGATCCGCGCCCGACCCCCCTGCTTACGGTCACAAGCGCGCCGACCTTGCCGTCAAAGTAGAACCCCTGGCCGCTCATGGACACAGCCTTTTCGCCTGAAGCCACTGCCTCGTCGAAGCCGGTGGTGGGGGGGCCGTTGCTGCAGCCTGTGATGGCCAGCGCCAATCCGACAAGAATGGCCGCCGGGGGGCCCAGGGAAACAAGATGGCGGGGAAATACCATGGGACTAGGGATGGTAGGCCGACCTCCGGGGGCAACAAAGAAAATCTTGCGGACAAGGTTTTTGCGCCACAATGGACAGGGCGCATCCTTCCGGTCTGCCCTGCGTCTTCCCGGATGCTGTGATGCGAGTGATTTCCGAATGGAGCCTTCCCCCACGACCGCGTTGGTCGAACTTGTCCGCCGAGCCCAAGGCCGGGACGAGGCGGCCCAGTGCGAGCTTATCAAGGCGTACCAGAGGCGTATCGCCGGGTTCATCTATGCGATCACGGGCCGGAGCGACTCTGTAGAAGATATTGCTCAACAGATATTTATAAAGATGATCCGCGCGCTGGACAGGCTTGAGGCCCCCGAGCAGTTTGAATCCTGGCTCTTTCGCCTGGCGCGCAACACGTGCATTGACCACCTCCGCCGCCAGAAGTTACGCCGGATTTTCCTGCCCTTTGGCCCCGAGCATGAGAACGTTCCCGAGCCCGACGGAGCCGTCGACGCCGAGGAATTCGACGCCCTCAGGCATGCCCTTTCCCAACTTCGGCCGCAGGACCGGGCGCTCCTCGCGCTCGTCCAGGAAGGCCGCAGCCACGGGGAGATTTCCGAGACTCTCGGGATCACGGTCGCGGCAGTGAAAGCTCGACTGCACCGCGCCCGCGAACATCTTCGTCAACACTACCAACCGAACCATGAAGCCTGAAAACCATGCATGGGACTGCCTCGGCGACCACGCGGCTTCCCTGATCTCCACCGGCTTTGCCGAGCGCACCCTGTGCGCGTCGCGCAAGGCCGCCTGCACGCCGCTGGGACAGTTTTTCCTGAGCGCAACCACCGCGACGATCTGCGCCGCCGCCCTCCTGCTGTTTTTCTCCCAGAGCGCCAGGGTCGAGAACAGCCGGAACTTGGCTGGCTGGCAGGAGATTGCCTCGGCAAATGATGACCTGATCCCGGGGCAATGAAGGACCGTTTCGTTGTCGCGCTTCTCACGGTGCTGGTCTTCAGCGCCGGTTTGGTCGTGGGCTTCTGGGGCGGGCGCCAAAGGACCCTGCCGCCACCCCCGATCAATTTCATGGGCGAGTTTGGCGGGGCCCGCGCCCTGTACGCGAGCGGCCCTGCCCGGGAGCCGGTCGATCGTTCACAGCTTGCCGCGGAGATCGAGCGGCTCGGCCCCCAGATCAAGTTTTACCGCGCGCACGTCCAGCAGATCGACGCCGACTTTGAGAAGGACCTCCGCATGGTCCTGACGCCCGCGCAGCAGGCCGTGCGCGACGAGGACATGCGGCGCCGCGCACAGACCATGGCCGAGAATGCGCAGCGGAACGCCGGCAAGCCCCTTGCCGACGACGAGATCCTCCGGCTGCAGCAGCCCTCCATGCGGCTGTTCAGGATGATCGTCATGACGCGGGACCTGGATGACCTCGCCCGGGAACTGAAGCTGACCGACCCCCAGCGGACACGCGTCCTCTATTTCCTGCAGCAGCGCCGGGAGAGTTTCCTCACCCTTGTGGACAGCGTAAGTCCCCCAAGCGTCGTCTTGAGCAGGCTCGCTCCCCAGGTCCAGCGCCTCGCCCAACCGGCTCCCTGAGGGCCGTGCGTCTGGGAAGCTTGACCGTAGGGGCGGCCCACGCGTGAATAGCGGCCATGCTGCCGAGCGTATTGATTGTCGATGACGAGAAGCACACTCGGGACGGCCTCCAGCAGGCGCTGGCGGAGAACTACGAGGTGACCGTCGCGGCCGGCGCCGACGAGGCCTTCAACCTGATGGAGGTCCAGCCGTTCGATGTCGTTCTCACCGACCTGCGCATGCCCGGCAAGTCCGGCCTGAAGCTCATCGACAAGGCGCTCTCCCTGTCCAACAAACCGGCCGTCCTCATGATGACGGCCTATGGCAGCATCGACATCGCGGTGGAGGCGATGAAGCGCGGGGCCGTCGACTTTCTCACCAAGCCCGTCAACCTCGAGCGCCTCGAGGTCCTGATCCAGCGCGCCCTCAAGTCCAAGACCCTGGAGGTCGAGGTCTCCCGGCTCCATGAGCGGTTGGACGAGAAGTTCGGCTTCGAGGCCATCATCGGCAATTCCCCCCAGATCCAGCAGGTCGTGGCCCAGGTGAGGCTTTTCGCCCCGTCCAAGGCCACGGTCCTGATCGAGGGCGAGTCCGGCACGGGCAAGGAGCTCATAGTGCAGGCGATCCACCAGGCGAGCCCCCGTACCCGCGGGCCCTTCATCGTCGTCCACTGCGCTGCGCTTTCCGAGACCCTCCTCGAGAGCGAACTCTTCGGCCACGAGCGAGGTTCCTTCACCGGGGCCACCGAGCGCCGGATAGGGCGCTTCGAGTCGGCGGACGGAGGCACGCTCTTCCTCGACGAGATCAGCGAGATTTCCCCGGCCACCCAGGTGAAGCTGCTCCGCTTCCTGGAAACCAAGGCCATCGAGAGGGTGGGGGGCTCGAAATCCATCGAGCTCGACGTCCGGCTCGTTGCGGCGACCAACCTGAACCTCGAAAAGCAGGTCCGGGCCGGCAAGTTCCGCGAGGACCTGTTCTTCCGCCTGAACGTCGTCCGGCTGGTCCTTCCGCCCCTGCGCGAGCGGACCGGCGACATCCCGCTGCTGCTGGCCCATTACCTGAAGCTCTTCTCCGAGGAGAACGGACTGCCGCTCCTGACCCTGGAACCCGGGGCCATTCGAACCTTGGAGGCCTATCCCTGGCCTGGGAACATCCGCGAGCTTCGGAATTTCTGCGAGAACGCCGTGGTCCTTCGCCGGGGCGGAAGCTTGAGCGAGTTCGACCTCGACCCGAAGTTCCGCAATGCCCCGGCCGCGGGGGATGCCTCCGGCCAGGGGGGCTCGGCGGTCCCCGCTTCGTTCTCCGTCGAGGAGAATGAAAAGCACCTCCTGAGGGAGGCCCTGATCAAGGCGCGGGGGAACCGCACCCAGGCAGCCCAGCTGATGGGCATCAGCCGCCGCACCCTCCACCGCAAGCTCTCCCAGTGGCCCGAGCTCGACGTCACGGACAAGTGATCCACGCCTGCGTCCGAAGGTAGGGACGGGCGGCCCGCCCGTCCGGGCTGTGCCTCCGGGCCACGCCCACATTTTCTCTTGACCGTTCGCACCCAGCCTTTACTCCTGACCCCTCTCTCGCGGGTGTAGCTCAGTTGGTAGAGCACCACCTTGCCAAGGTGGACGTCGAGAGTT
>CAZGOX010000111.1:0-8110 GCA_964527955.1 uncultured Opitutaceae bacterium
CGTCTGGGCCGGGGAATTCCTGAGATTTGTCATGGCCAGCGAATTCTCATTCCAGCGAGAATTCCGCCCCGGCGCGACCTTGCGCCTCATTTGTTGCACCGGGCGAAGCGATCATTCACCAATCTGCGTTGAGATTTCCAACCCAGGGTGAGGACGCATCGATCAATCTCATCGCCGCGGCATCCTCTCATACACTATACCCATGACTCCGCAGTTTACAGCCGAAGATGTTACGGCCGCTTGCAATGAAGCATTTCGCGAACTGCTTCAGGACCTTCCGGAGGAGATCCGCGTCCGGCTAAGATGCCGACGAACCGCAGAGCGCCACGGCTCGGAGACGCGTTTTTTGCTCGTTCAAATCTGGGACAAGAACCAGCCCTCAATCCTAAGCAAGCAGCACTTTTCCTACTCGTTTGGCTACGATCCCACTGGCCGCTATTTCAGCGAGCCGCTCGCAGTCCAATTTTACGCCAATCGCCACCGGATCTACGACAAACGCAACGAGGTGATTCCTGCGCTGTGGGCTGAGATGCAGAAGGCCGAGAAGATCCTATATAACTTCAGGACCACCAACAATGAGAGATGCATCAACATATACCGGCACTTCCCGGCCAATAATCGTGAAGAACTGAAAACTCAGATTTACCAGGGGTTCCTTGAGCTCATCCCCTACTGGCACTCGCGATATGCGGCGGTCATAGACAATTATGGCAGCTCACTTACTCGCCAGCAAGTGGAGGACGTAATCGCCGGCAGGAAGAAATTCCAGCCCTCGGGATCCCGATTGCACGAGGCCGCTGGTCAGTACAGCCGATGCATTCCAGCAAGGCTAAGGGCCGAGGTCCTTTCCCGGGACGGCGGTAGATGTCTCAAATGCGGCTCGACCGTGGACCTGCATATTGACCACATCCTTCCGGTTTCTCTCGGTGGCCTTACGATCCTGGGTAACCTACAGACGCTTTGCTCTGCCGAGAACCTGAGCAAGGGGAACCGAGAAACTACCGATTATCGCAAGACGCAAAAGACACCATGAAGACCGATTAGGCTCTTTGCTCATAAACCCACTCGAGCACCAACCCAGTCCGCATAGGGATTGGAAAGTTCCGGTACAACAAAACGCATCATTTGTTGCACCGCGCCATCGCTCCTCTGCACCCGCTTTTCAAGCTGCCAGATATGTCGTAATCCTCGCGCTTCCTTCCCTACATCGCCAGCGGACTCAACCGTAATCCCTGCAGAACGAACATCTCCCTATCTTATCCATTTCTATGAAAACGAAGGGATCAACACGGCCCATTATGAAACTGGCAACAGAGGGAGGGTTGACGCGCACGCGCCCATCAAAAGCTCTCGTCCTCCGAACCCTGTCGGACCTGGATACAGGATCCGGCAACAGCTTCTGCAATCTTGAGAATCCTGGCAATAGCTATGTCCAGACACTGCATGGTTTGAACGGCTGGCACCTTGAATGGCGCGTTACCAATCCGCTCAACAAAAACCGCTATCAACACTATCGGGCTGCTAGAAAATCGGGTTCCAACCGGCTGAGATTGCTCCGCAAAAGCAAAAAGTACGTCAGCCGCGGACTTGAACGTGACCTATTATCCTTGGACGAGGTAACAAAATGCTTTCTGGCATTTTGGTCGTGCGCGAAAAGACCGGTGGAATACGAGTGGCGCAGACTTAAGATTTCAGAGTTCTAGCCAATCGACCAGAGCGGCGCACCACTCAAAAGTCGCCTGTTCAACGATGCACTCCATAGTGTGCGCCAAATTCGAATCCGCTCTCTGATAGCTCCCTTGGGTGGCCACCAAGCTGGTCGACGATCCACTTTAACCACATCGCCTATGCCTGGCCATTACCGCGATCAACCCAAATGCGAGCGCGCAACGTCGTCCCGCGCGTAACATCTCATCAAACCCCGACTCAAGGGAATCCGTTTGCCACCGGTTCCGAACCGCGCCTGGATCAGCAGTTCCCTAAAGCATGCCCAGTGGCAGACCGATAGGTGCAATCATGAGTGCCAATCCAACTAGGATAGAGCGATTCATCCACGACCTAGGAATGGCCAGTCGGAATGTAGAATCGGCACCGACGCGGCAAGCCTCGCCCGCTATTGAGAATTTTTTGGCTGAGCTGGATCTGGTTTATAGCAAAGCCTTGGCCAAGCAGCAGGCTGTTTCGCCGGTACCTGACTCGATGCTCAACGAAATGGGCCAATCGCTTCAGGGAATCAGGTCCAGCGTTCTCATAAGGCTAGGAGGGCGAGACTGGTTGAAAAAAATTCCTGTAAGGGACCCCTTGCGGAACCCAGTCAGCCTATTTGGGACACTCGATCTCGGTCTCCATGAAGTGGCCCACACTCGAGCACTCGCTTGGTTGATGGATCCTAGAAACACTGATCACGGTTTCAGAAGCACCCTTCTTGATCCCTTTCTCAAGCGAATAGGGTCCTGGAAAGGCGATGCTCAGCTCGATCTCGCCACCGTTAGTGTCCAGCCAGAGAAATGGGACAAGGAGGACCGAAGCCGGTTCGACATCTACATTGAAGGAGAGCGCATTCTCGCCGGAGGTGTGAGAACAAAGTGGGAGGTTTTTGTTGAAGCAAAAATCAATGCCGAAGAGGGTGAGGATCAATGCGCCCGATATGAGAGGGAGGCCGCGCCTGGCCGGGAATCGCTTTTTGTGTTTCTGACTCCCGACGGGCGAAGACCAGATACTGCGGGACGAAAGCAGAATTGGGAGCCCATCTCCTTCATCGAACTGATAACGCTCTTCCGTGCGCATTTGCCTGAGCTGGAGGACAAGCCAGGCATTGACTTCTTGCGCCTCTACATGACCGGCGTGCTCAAGGACTTGTATGGGTTACCGTGTGGGAAGAGTCAGGACGTTCTTGAGGACGCGGACATTTATCGCGTCGGCAAATATCTGTCGCTGTTAACCAAGGGAGACAACTAGCCATGGCCGAAATCGGAAAATCACTGCTGTTTTACCTGAAATACTACCCTGAGATGTCCCGTTTGCATGGGGACGCAGACGAAGAGATCCCAGAGCTTGAAGAGCGTCCTGATCATAAGGAAATTCTGGAAAAGTCGCACACCGTCGGCGACGCAGCATGCAATGAAGCCGCCAACTTGTTGGAGTTATGCACGTCGGATTGGATGAAGCAGCTCGAGTCTGCAAAAGCAGCGCGTTTCAGCCAGCCGAGGCGAGCTGCGGTCGAGAGAAACTGGCAGTTGATTTACGATGTCCGTCCTCCACGAAGCAGGAAAATGTCATCAGCAGTGAAATGCCAAGTTGGTATTGAGTTGGACCGTGGGGGCCTGACGCCGTGGGCATGGGCTCGTGGGGGTGTGACAATCGAGGATAGTGTCAGGAAGTTATTCCCGCGAGACATCAAGATCTTCGGATCAAGAGACAATCCGGAGTGGAGCGGCGGGGTTGTGTTTTTTAAGCCGATCGAGATTCCCTGGAAGTCGGCCGTGAACTTCACCCTGGACGCGGATCCAATCATCGAAAGGGCCCGAAAGGCGCTTGAAGTCATGAATCCCAAATTCATTCAGGGCTTACTTGCGCTGCATTACGGTTAGAGAAAGCAGCGGCTGTACTGAAGGGGGACCAGGCTCGGATTGGCGAATTTGCCAAATGCCCTAAGACTGGCCTCGACAGGGCCATGCGTTATTTCTGGAGTCGGCAACTAGAAAAGGCAAAGCGAGAGCTGTCGCGCATAGCGGCCCACCTCGACCATTGTCTAAGAAGCAAGTATTGGCCTAGCTGGGCAGCATGGGCGAAGAGCCGCAAAGCTGGGAATGGATCGGGCGGGACTACGCGATCGGCTGGAATGGCTCACGTCTATTGGTGCTCGGCGAATCCTCCTACGGCACGGAAGCACCGCCTCCCCGCTTTCTGGTTGAGAACCATATTAGAGGCACGGGTCGTTGGCGTGCCACTTATACCCGATTCGAGAAGCTGCTCGAAAGATGCGAGGACAACCCGACCGAGGAACAGAGGAGGGCGTTCTGGAACCGCCTCGCCTTTACGAATTTTCTGAACCAACCGGCGGCCGTGAGGCCGCGCTCAGGTCGCCCGCCGACAGAGCTGTGGGCCGAGGCCACGCCCGACTTTCACTCCCTTCTCGGCCGCCTGACCCCTCGACCGGATGGAATCATCGTCTGGGGATTGAGGCTGTGGTATTCATTGGAGAGGGAGCCGGGCTGTCGATGGGGCTCACCTTCATGCCAGTCCCTGCAATGGGACCCCGTTCGTGGCCGGGGACAGATCCACTGGCCTGGCGGCCCGCCAATTCCAGCGCTGGCCATCCCGCACCCCTCGTCCGCAGTGGCTCTCAGCGAGAAATGGGTGGGCGCCCTGCCAAGGTTTCTGACTGGACTAAAAGATTCCGTATGAGCGACACCTCCTCGCCCCAGGTGCGACCTTGCGCCTCATTTGTCCCACTGATAGTCCAGGCTAAGAGTCACTTGAACCGGCACCTAACATTCGCCCAATGCGCGGTCATCCTAAAGTAATCGAGACGGCTGTGTAACTAACACAGCCGATATTCGGCTGGCTCGTTAATCGGCTTTGGCCCTAGCGCCAGCGCGCTTCTTTATTGTGCGACTGAGATGTAGCCAGTACCCCCGCATCGTGGGCAATCGGGATTGCCGTGGCATGTGCATTGGCGGAGCTTGCTGCCTGCGCCGGGGCCCGATGGCTCAGTGATGGGCCGGCCGCCGCCGATGCCGATCTTGCCCCTGCCAAGCTCGGTCGGAGGAAGCACACTGACGCCGCCAATCGCGGTTGCAAGGCGCCCGACATCGACCCCTGACGTCCGCCAGTTTACCAGACCGTTCTTCACAGTCGTGAGCGAACGGGCGCTGATTTTCGGTTGATCCTCGATCCTCCGAAGTTTTCGGGCCATCGCAGCCACGACTGGAGCGATCTGGGAACCTCCGCCGGTCATATATACCACACCAGCTTCAGATGAAAGAAAAGGAGCCTCTATCTTCTTCCATATGTCTTCCACAAGACCGTCAGCGCATCGGACGGATGCGGCAAAATCGTCTTCGTTGCCAAACACCTTCCTCTGTCCATCGATGGTGATCGCGAAACTAATCCCCGCAAAGAGTCTTCGCTTCAGCTCCTCGCACTCCGAATATGTAAGCTGATTGACAAAGCTGCCGTGCAGTCGCTCCAGCTCACTCCAGAATTGCGCGTCTAGCTGATCATGCATTCCCACCGTGAAGCTTTCCTGTTCCGCTCCAGTAAGACCATCCGCTTCGGTCTCGAGCGTCGCAACATTGAATTCGAGTCGCGCCAAGTCCGTAGTAAAGGCGCCGATGTCGATGATGGTCATCCTGAGAAGATTCTTTTCACTGTCGGCCAATGCTACTTCCCGGGCCCGCTTTACGTATGGATTGGCCATACCGAACATCTTTCCGAAATCCAAGAACTGGCCTTTCTTGCCCGAGGTGACATAATTTCTCCCAAGCGTCATCAGGCCAATGGCGTTCGCGTGAGGCTCGGTAGTGAATTCGATCTCAAGCGGGCGCCAGCCCGCAAGCCTCAGGCACTGTAGCACCACACCCTTGAGGTCATTCACGTCGTCGAACGCGGGGAGCGTAACCCTGACCCGAATCTTGCCCATGTCTGGCACAAATCGCTCAATCTGCGATCCGAGCCATTCGAAGAAGGCCTTTGCCACTATTGCCGAACGCGCCGCCTCAGCATTATTTCGCCTGCCGTACAGGCCGGCTTTCCAGTTTGTATGGACCACCATTTGGGGCGCGATGCGAGAATTGCTCGCCTCCTGTCCAAAAAGCCACGGCTTCCGTTTGTCCCTGGTTTGAATGGCTAGCGAGGGAATTAGAGCTTCACCGTCCAGCTTGAAGACCTCGGCTTCATGGTCGAAAGGGCGCCCAATCGGAGGATTACAGACTGGGCGGTATCCAATCTTTGTGTAGGACGCACCGAGATCGATACAGATGGTTTCGATATTCATGGATTATTTGTTAGGCCGGCGAACTTTGGCTCGCACGACAGTCGAGTCGTTCAGATTCCAGCCGCTGGTGATGGCAACGACCATGTCTCCAGGGAGTATTCCGCCCTCTACGTCTTCATGTTGGCGCGGTAAATAGCATGTGCTCTCGCCGACCGCCACAATCTCCCGCAAGCCCAGGTTATGTCCCAATGTCTCGAGATACCCCAACGGCTGCCTGTCAACATTGGCCCTTTCGTACACGATGGCCCACTGGCGAGCGTCCTCGATGTTGAATCCGTGTCCGGCACCGGCGGACCGCGACTCAACCGGTTCGAGCGTCCAGACACCTGCTCCAACACTTGATCCGGCGTGTTCGAGGCGAATATCTGTTCCGATGCGCGCAATCTCATTCAACAAGCTTTCACCTTCTGCGCTTAGCTTGCCGACCTGCAGCAATCGACCGCCGAGAACGGCAAGTTCGCCGCAACGAGAACGCAATGCACTTTGTGAATTTGTCTGCTGTGAGGCAAACAGTGCCCTCACCACGTTCCCCAACATTGGCGTTGTGGATTCCTCCTGTGCAAGCAACGGCAGACCTTTCAGAACCTCCTTGCGAGCAACAGAGACAAGCCAGGAAAGCCTGCCATCGTCCTCTGACACCATTCGCAGCACCTGAGGCAGCCTCCTGCATTTGGGGTCCTTTGCTAGAAACTTGGAAATTAGCTCTCCGGGACTCCTAAGACCAGCCGGACGGCCCTTCCCCTCAAGAATCGGGCCCAGAAGCATCTGAAACTCCCTGGGTGTCCCATGGACCATCAGCCATTCGGCACCAACTGTATCGAAGATCGATGCGGGATCGCGAACAAGACGCTCGATCATTTCCTGCCTTGTGATCCGCGACGCTTTGCGCGTCTTCTCAATACACTCCGCGCTGGGTGCCGCTGAAATCCATTGATCTACCGGCAGAGTCACGATGCCTGCCAGCGAGGCGGTCCAGACCGCGACGGCGCTCTTCCTCAGATTTCGATCCCGCAGGGCGGACAGCAGTTTCAGCCAGTCTTCGGCAGCCATTCCCTTGGGGATTTCCGGCGTCAGCGCCGTTCGCAGCCTGATCAGCATGTCGATCACCTCACTGCTCCCGATGCCCATTCTCAGCTCGCCGAACTCTGTTTCCCGCTTGGCAGTCTCAATCATATTTCCCCTGCCCTTCACAACGCGCTTGATCCATCCGGCGATTCTCGAGTCGGTGATCTTCTTCATCGATGGGAGCTGGCGTTTCATTTGGGAAAACCCGCCCGGTTAGGACGCACTGTCGGCGTCGTCGGCGAGCGCCCTCGATCATTGCCTATCGCCAGCAGCCGCACAACCGAAATAGCCGTGGTTACGGATATTGGGGCATACCTTACCTGCCTCCCAATAGCTACTTGAAGTGTCGGAATAGGAGTCCCAGGCAGTCTTGACCTGATTTTGCGGGTGGCACGTTGCGAATGGTAGGTTGTACCGGAGTGAATCATCGTCTTCCCGGGACCGCGCGCCGGCGGGCGCCCGCCTATTTCGCGCCAGTGCCCGGCCTCCCTTCCATTATGCGGCTCAGGATCGCAACGGTATCCTCCTGGCGCTGGGCGGAGAGGTCGGGACCAAGGCCCAACATCCATTCGGCAAACACGCGCTCATAATGCGGGCAGAGCTGGGCATAGGTTTCCGAGCTGATGCGTGTGAAATGCCGCAGCTGCTTGTGATCGGTGTACTTGGAGTTCAGGTTGTTGTAGCCAAGAGAAAGCCCCCCGTCGGGGAAACCGGGGTCCTCCATTTTCCCCTCGTCGAACTGGCGGATGAGGTCTGAAAGCGTGAGCGGGGCTTCGCTTTCCCGAATCGGGAACGAAAAGACCGTGTCGTATTCGTCCACCACTCTGTAGGCGATCCTCCCCGGCGCAACGGGCCGCGCCCTCAGACTAATCACGTCACTTGTTGTCGATTGCAGGCAGATGCGCGCAATCTCCACCTCCAGGGGCAGGTAGCCGGGCATGTATTCCCCGCCCATGAAGGAGGGATGGATCTTCCCCAGTCGATCCCTGGTCCCCTCGTCCGCCTCATCCCGCAGGAGGGCGGGGTCGAGTTCGTCAAGCCTTCCGG
>CAZGOX010000112.1:0-3564 GCA_964527955.1 uncultured Opitutaceae bacterium
TGACGAGGCCCTGCGGCGGATGGAAGGGCTCGGAGGCGTCCGCGTGGAAATGGACTTTGCACCATTCGCGGAAGCCGCCCGGCTCCTCTACGAGGGGCCTTGGATCGCCGAGCGCTGGGTGGCCCTCAGGGATTTTTTCAGCCTTCATGCCGACAGTTTCCATCCCGTCACCCGAAGGATCGTCGAGCAGGGCGCGCACCCCACGGCCGCCGACGCCTTCGCCGCCCAGGATCGTCTCCATGCATTGCGCAGGGCGGTCGAGCCGACCTGGGAGCGGATTGACGCCCTGCTCCTGCCGACCGCGGCCTTTCATCCGACGATCGAGCAAGTCGAGGCCGACCCGGTCTGGCTCAACTCAAGGCTCGGCACCTACACGAACTTCACCAACCTCCTCGATCTCGCGGCCCTCGCCGTTCCCTCCGGGTTCCGTCCCGACGGCCTACCGTTTGGCATCAGCCTCATCGGGCCCGCATGGAGCGATGGCCTGCTTGCAAGGATCGGGTCGGCGTTCCAGATGGCTTCCGCGTTGCCGCTGGGAGCAACGGGATGCGATGGGGTCAGGTTGCGAACTCTTGACCTCCGCAGCGGAGGTCAAGAGTTGCAACCTGACCCCTTGCCTGCTGCGGAGGTCAAAAGTTCGCAACCTGACCCCTTTTCCGCGCCCGCGGTGGTCAAGACTTCGCAACCTGAGCGCTTCCTTCCCCTGGCCGTTGTCGGCGCCCACCTCCGAGGACAGCCCCTCAACCACCAGCTGACCGGTGGCGGCGGGCGATTCATCCGGGCCGACCGCACCGCCGACTGCTACAGGCTGTATGCGCTGGCGGGGTCGTCCCCGCCCAAGCCGGGACTTGTCCGGGGACTTCCGGGATCGGGCGGCTCCATCGAGATCGAGATCTGGGAACTGCCGGAGACCGCCTGGGCGGCCTTCGTCGCAGCCATCCCCCCTCCCCTGGGCATCGGCACGCTGGTGCTCGCCGACGGCTCCACGGTGAAAGGCTTCCTCTGCGAGTCTGCAGCGACCTTCCGCGCGGAGGACATCACCCGCCACGGTGGCTGGCGCGCCTATTTGTCGGGCAGTCCATTGTAGGGCAGCGAGCTTGCTCGCGCCTTCCCCTCCGCGCGAGCAAGCTCGCTGCCCTACGGGATGAAACAAGACGAGAAGCCTTTACACATATCAACAAATTGGAATATGTTGATGCGAGATGGACCCCGATCTCCCCATAGCGCGCCTCTTTGGGCGGAGCCGCCCGCTCCGCTCGATCGAGTTTTTTCCGCCCAAGGATGAGGCCGGGGTCGACGCGCTCCACGCCGCCGCGGTCAGGCTGAAGGCGGTGGCTCCGGACTTTGTCTCGGTGACGTACGGCGCGGGGGGGAGCACGCGGGAGCGAACCGCAATGGTGAGCCGGCTCCTGAGGGAGGATCTGGGCTACACCGTCATGCCCCACCTCACCTGCGTGGGGCACTCCCGGGACGACCTCGCAGGGGTGGCGGACCGCATCCACGGCGCTGGCTTCCGCAACATCATGGCCCTCCGCGGCGACCCGCCCAAGGGGGACCTGCACTTCAAGCCGGCGCCCGACGGCCTGCGCTACGCGAGCGAGCTGGTGCAGCTGCTGAAGTCCCGGCACCCGGACTTCTGCCTGGGCGTGGCCGGCTACCCCGAGAAACATCCCGAGGCGCCGTCCTTCGAGGCCGACCTCGCCAACCTGAAGCACAAGGTCGACTCGGGGGCCGCCTTCATCACGACCCAGATGTTTTTCGACAACGAGGTGTACTTCCGCTTTGTCGAACGCTGCCGGGAGGCGGGGATCACCGTCCCGGTGATCCCGGGAATCATGCCGGTCCTCTCGCTGAAGCAGATCCGGCGCTTTGGCGCGTCGTTGCCGCCCGAACTCGCCAGCCTCCTTGAGGCCGCGGGCGAGAACGCCCTTCAGACCGAATTGATCGGCGTCGACTGGGCATTGAGGCAGATTCGCGAGCTCCTCGCGCGCGGCGCCCCCGGGTTCCACCTCTACATCATGAACCGGGCCCACAGCGCCCTGGCCCTCGCCGAGGCCCTCGCCGGCTGAGGGACCTCCGATCCCTTTTCAGCCACCGGCAAAGACGGGGCGGAAGCCGGCCTCGGTCAGGATGCGGGCGACGGTCTCGCGCTGGTCGCCCTGGATCTCGATGCGGCCGTCCTTCACGGTGCCGCCGCATCCGCAGGCGGCCCTCATCTTCTTCGCCAGCTCCTCCCTTTCCGGAAGGCCGATCCCGGTGAAGCCCGCGACGACCGTCACGGTCTTGCCGCCCCGCCCGCCCGTCTCGCGAACAATGTCCACCCTGCCCCGGGACGGACGCTTTGAGCCCTTGCTCCCGATGTTGCCCCCATGCGTCGGTTCGCTCTTCGCAAGTATCTGCCCGTCCTGCTCGCGCTTCGGTTTGCCGTTGGGTACTGTGGCAGGGAGGCGCAAGCCGCCCAGGGACACAAAGGGGTTCTGTTGAAGCCCGCCTCCACCTTCCATGGGTATCTTGCCTCCCGGGTCCATCGCCTGACTTTTCCAGCATTGTTTCTGGCCCGCAAGTCCAGCCTGTCACTTCCTCCGCGGGGCGGCGAGCCGGGTCTTGGTCTTTCGTAGGGCAGCGAGCTTGCTCGCGCCTTTCACCGAACCGCGCGAGCAAGCTCGCTGCCCTACATCCAAAGGCCTGATCTGCCGGGCCAACCCGTGGTTGGCGCGAGCAAGCTCGCTGACCTACGTCCTACGGCCTGGTCTGCCCGCATGCTACTATGAAGGAATGAGACCAAGCCGTGGCGTCGAAGCCCTACGCCGACGCCGATTCTCCACTCCGAACGCGTCGTACTTTATCACGATTTGCACGCACCATCGTTCACCCGGCTTGGTGGCCCCCGCCATCGCGAGTTTCATCAAGCAAGAGCTGATGGCTTGCGAGTTGGCTGGCTATTGGACGGTACGCGGAGCTGTGGTCATGCCCGACCATGTCCACATGCTTGTGCGACTGGGCTGCAAGCTTGTGCTTGGCAATATTATCGCGCGCGTGAAGAGCCGGACGCGCGTCAATTCGGCCGAACCCGCCGTACGATGGCAATGCAACTACTATGAACACCGCATGAGGCCTGATGATCCGGCGGGCGATGTGCTTCGTTACCTTTACATGAATCCCTACAGGGCTGGGCTGTTGTCCCCCGGCACAAAATATCCGTGGTTTTGGCTCGGCTCGGAAGAAGCGGCATGGTTTCAGCCGCCAAGGCAGGGCGAGACAACGACGGACCCGAGTTGGCTGCAGTGACGGCCCAAACGGGGAAGATTCAGTGTAATCCGCCCGGAACGTCCCCCGGACTGGCAAGCCGGGTCTTGGTCTTTCGTAGGGCAGCGAGCTTGCTCGCGCCTTTCACCGAACCGCGCGAGCAAGCTCGCTGCCCTACATCCAAAGGCCTGATCTGCCGGGCCAACCCGTGGTTGGCGCGAGCAAGCTGGCTGACCTACCGACCGGCCTCCAGGAACTGCAACGCCTTTGCGTAGCTTCGATTTCCGAGAAAATGCGCCAGCTGGGGATGGATCTTGG
>CAZGOX010000112.1:3664-8030 GCA_964527955.1 uncultured Opitutaceae bacterium
GCCTTTGCGTAGCTTCGATTTCCGAGAAAATGCGCCAGCTGGGGATGGATCTTGGATCGATTGACCGTCAGAAGCTCATCAACCCGTGCCATGTGCTCGGAGACGCCGGGCCCGTCGGATCTCTTGATGCTGTCCAGTAACGAGATGAGTGATTCCTTGATCTGGTTTTCCATGGGAGATTGAAGGTTCGTCCTGCCGCGCCAGGCTTCGGAGGGGGCAGGATTAGTAGGGCGTGGAAAAACCACGATGGACGGCTCAATCGCAGTTTTTCAACACCCTGTTAGCCTTTGCCTTATCCTGCTAAACCCCAGTAACAGCCGGATTGCAAACCTCCTTGGCGCCGTGCCCGGACTTGAGTTCCCCTTGGGGCCGGGTATCTTGGGCGGCCTTTCATTTTCGCGATCCTGCGCCCCAGACGGCAGGGACTGGTCCCTCCCGTTTGTCGGCGTTTTTTAATCCCAATTTCCCATGACTTTGATCCCCGTGCCCACCCGGGCCAATGCAGACCTCCTTGAGGAGATGCACCGGGTGTGGCTGGACAACCCCGATGCGGTCGACCCGACCTGGCGCGCGTTCTTTCAGGGATTCACGCTCGGGAACACCGGAACGGGACTCGGGTCGCCGATTGAGGGCGAGACCGCTGGGGGCGTGACTATCGTCGACAGCCTCAAGCAGTCGCATGTCCACGCCCTTGTGAATGCCTACCGGTCGATCGGGCATCTGGAGTCCAGCCTGGACCCCCTGGGCGGCCCGCCGCCCCCCTCGCCGAAGCTCGCGCTGGCGGAATTCGGGCTGGAGGAGGCGGACCTGGACACTTCGTTCGACATCGGCACCTACCTCGGAGGCGGCCAGATGAAGCTGCGCGACATCGTCGCCTCGCTGCGGGAGACCTACTGCGGCACCGTGGGCGTGGAGTACATGCACATGCAGGACGTGGACTGCCTGCATTGGCTCCAGGAACGCATCGAGACGACGCGCCTGCGGCCATCCTTTTCCAGGGACCAGAAGGTCCGGATCCTGCGCCGGGTGCACAAGGCCGAGCTCTTCGAGAAATTCCTCCACACGAAGTATGTCGGCCAGAAGCGCTTCTCGCTCGAGGGAGGGGAAACCATCATTGCCGCCTTGGACGCGGTGATCGACCACTGCCCCGGCGCAGGCGTCGAGGAGATCATGATGGGCATGGCGCACCGCGGCCGCCTGAACGTGCTGTGCAGCGTGATGCGCAAGTCGTTTGACGAGCTCTTCGAACAGTTCTCGGAGAACTACATCCCCGACACGGTCGAGGGCGACGGCGACGTGAAGTACCACCTCGGGTACGAGTCCGTGCTGACGACCAGCTCCGGGAAGCCGGTCGAGGTCAACCTCGCCCCAAATCCCTCCCACCTCGAGATCGTGGACCCCGTCGTGGAGGGCCGCACACGGGCGCGCCAGCGCAAGAAGCAGGACACCGCGGAGCGGCGGCGGGTGATGCCCCTGCTCATCCACGGCGACGCCGCCCTCGCCGGCCAGGGGATCGTGGCCGAGGTCCTCAACTTTTCGCAGCTTCCCGGCTACAAGACGGGGGGGACGATCCACTTCGTCATCAACAACCAGATCGGCTTCACCACGAACCCCAGCGACGCGCGGTCCTCGCGCTACTGCACCGACGTCGCGAAGATGATCGAGGTTCCAATCTTCCACGTGAACGGGGACGACCCCGAGGCGGTGTGCATGGTCGCGCAGCTCGCGCTGGACTTCCGGGTGAGGTGGAAGCGGGACGTGTTCGTCGACATGTACTGTTTCCGCCGTCACGGGCACAACGAGACCGACGAGCCGTCGTTCACGCAACCGCTCCTCTACAGGCAGATCGCCGCGCACCCGCTCGTGTCGGCGACCTACGCCGCCAAGCTGGTCGGCGAAGGCAGCATCACGTCCGCCCAGGGCGAGGCCATCAAGGCCGAGTACTCCGCGACCCTCGAGGAAAACCTCGTCAAGGCCAGGGCCCGCGCGGCGGGAAAGGCGGCGCAGCGCCCCGAGCCCTCCGAGGCCTTCAAGGGATCGACCGCGGTCTTCCAGCCCAGCTACCGCCACACCGCGGTCGAGACGGGGGCGCCCGCGGCGGAGATCGAACGGGTGGTCCGCGCGCTCACGACCGTCTCAGGGGACTTCAAGCTCAACCCCAAGATCAAGCGGCTGCTCGACGGGCGACTGCATGCGTGGCGGGACGGCGGCCCGGTCGACTGGGGCCTGGGCGAGGCCCTTGCCTTCGGAACACTCCTGGTCGAGGGCGCGCCGGTTCGCCTCAGCGGGCAGGATTGCGAGCGGGGAACCTTCAGCCACCGCCATGCGGTGCTCTTCGACTCCGAGACCGGGGCGACCTACACCCCCCTGAAGAACCTGGGGCCGGACCAGGCGCATTTCTGCGTCTACAACTCCCTGCTGTCCGAGGCCGCGGTCCTCGGCTTCGACTACGGCTATTCGGTGGACTGCCCGGAGCTGCTCTGCCTCTGGGAGGCCCAATTCGGTGATTTTGCGAACGGCGCCCAGGTCGTGATCGACCAGTTCATCGTGAGCGGGGAATCCAAGTGGCAGCGCAACTCCGGGATCGTGCTTCTCCTGCCCCACGGCTACGAGGGCCAGGGTCCCGAGCACTCGTCCGCGAGGCTTGAGCGTTTCCTCCAGGCCTGCGCCGAGAACAACATCCAGGTCGCCAACCCGACGACCCCGGCACAGTTTTTCCACCTCCTGAGGCGGCAGGTGAAGCGAAGTTTCCGGAAGCCGCTGATCGTCATGTCCCCAAAGTCGCTCCTGCGCCACCCCGCTGCGGTGTCCCGGATCGATGAGCTGACCGGGGGCTCCTTCCAGGAGATCCTGGACGACCCCCTCTTTGTTTCGCAGGAGAGCCGGCCCGCAGCGCCTGTCGAACGCCTGATCCTGTGCTCCGGAAAGGTCTACTACGACCTCGCGGAACACCGCGCCAGGAACGGCATCACGGACACCGCGATCGTCCGCATCGAGCAGCTCTACCCGCTCCACAGGAACAGGCTGGCCGCGCTCGCCGACGCCTACGGCCACCAGGCCCGGATCGTCTGGTGCCAGGAAGAGCCCGAGAACATGGGCGCATGGCGCTGGATCGAGCCGCAGCTTCACCAGGTCTTCGGGCGGACGATTTCATATGCGGGTCGCGACGCAGCCGCCTCGCCCGCGGTTGGCGTCCTCGCCCTGCACAAGCTCGGCCTTTCCGCGCTTCTCCAGGCGGCCTTCTCCCTGTAAAGAACCTCCTTCCACAATGCCTCTCGAAGTGAAAATCCCGCCGATGGGCGAATCCATCAGTTCCGGCGTTCTCGCCAAATGGCACGTGGCGGACGGCGACGTGGTCAGGAAGGACCAGCCGCTCTTTGAACTCGAGACGGACAAGATCACCTCGGAGGGGACGGCCGAGGCGGCGGGTACGATCTCGCTCAAGGTGCCCGCGGGCACCGAGGTCAAGATCGGCCAGGTGGTCGCCCTGATCGAGGAGGGCGCAACGGCAAAGGCGGCGACGGCGGTGCAGCCCCGTCCCGTGGCAGCTTCCAAGCCAGACCCGGCTCCTGCGCTGGCAGCGCCCTCCCGCGCCCCTGCCGCCCCCGCGCCTGCGGCGGCCGCCCCGAAGCCCGCCCCGCGCCCGACTCCGGCGCCCCCGCCTGCCGACCGGCCCCCCTCGGCGAGGCAAACACGGAGAAAGCTGACCCCCCTTCGCCAGAGGATCGCGGAACGCCTCGTGGCCTCGCAGCACGAGGCCGCCATGTTGACGACGTTCAACGAGGTCGACATGTCGGCGGTGGTGGCGCTGCGCGCCCGGTACCAGGATGACTTCGTGAAGAAGCACGGCATCAAGCTCGGCTTCATGTCGTTCTTCGCCAAGGCGGTCGTCCGGGCCCTCCGGGAGGTTCCCGCCGTCAACGCCCAGATCGACGGCGACACCATCATCGAGAACCACTTCTACGACCTCGGGATCGCCGTCTCCACGGAGAAGGGCCTCATGGTCCCGGTGATCCGCGATTGCGACCAGCTCGGGATGGCCGAGATCGAGAAGGCCATTGCCGAGGCCGCAAAAAACGCGCGTGAAGGAAAGATCGCGCTTGCCGACCTCGAGGGCGGCGTCTTCACGATCACCAACGGCGGGATCTTCGGCTCGATGCTTTCAACCCCGATCATCAACCCGCCGCAAAGCGCCATCCTGGGCCTCCACGCGATCAATGAGCGCCCCGTCGCCCTGGACGGCCAGGTGGTCATCCGGCCGATCATGTACCTTGCGCTGAGCTACGACCACCGGATTGTCGACGGCCGGGAGGCCGTGACCTTCCTCATCAAGGTGAAGCAGGCGATCGAGGATCCGACGCGCCTA
>CAZGOX010000113.1:0-1702 GCA_964527955.1 uncultured Opitutaceae bacterium
AGAACCCCTGACGCCATGCACCCGGCCTCCGCGTACACGGCCGCGAATTCACCGTGCGTCGATGCACGGTCCGCGCGGATGATCAGCGGGAGCTCCTGGTTGAACGCGGCCTGCTTCACCAGCGGTGCCACCTGGTCGAGCCGGATTTCCTGCCCGTCGAAGAAGATCCGGTTGTCCGCCGAGATCGCGATGAGCAGGAAGTTGCGGTTGGCCCCGATGGTCCCGCCGACGTCGGGCTTTTCGACCTCGATGCCCGGGTCGGCCACGAAGACGCTGCTCACGATCAGAAAGATGACCAGCACCAGCACGCAATCCACCATGGGCGTCATGTCGATGTGGCCGCCCTCGTGGCGCGAGGTGTTCTGGGAAGGTCTTGGCATGGGCGATCCTCAGGCCGGCTGCATGACCCGGCCTTCAGCCACGACGAGGGAGTGGACGGCCTTCTGCACCTGGCGCTGGGCGAAGTAGAGTACGAGGATGGCCGGGATCGCCACGCCAAGCCCCGCCTCCGTGCTGATCAGGGCCACGGATATCCCGCCGGTGAGCCCCTCGACGGATTTCTTGCCCGCATCCATGGCCAGATTGTCGAAGGTGTGGATCATGCCGATGACCGTGCCGAGCAGGCCGAGAAGGGGGGCCGCCTTGATCATCGCGGCGATCGTCGCCCGCTGCCGCCAGAATGCCTCCAGGAGATCGTCCTGCATCCTGCGAAGCGCGAGGACATCGCGCTGTCCCCCGCCGCTTCCCTCCAGGCGCCTGCGCGAGCGCACCAGGAAGACCAGCAGCGACGCACAGCGCTCGTACAGGATCACGGAGAGAAGCATGATCGGGATCAGGATGGGCCCGCCCGCGGCCAGCAGTTCCGAGAAAGCCTTCATGGGGCGGCCTGCCCCGCGACGCCGCGTGCGATCCGGCCCTGTTCCGCGGCGATGACAAACTCCGTGGAGTAGCGATCGAGCAGCGACAGCCTGTCCTGGGTTCTGTGCGAAAGGAAGCTGTGGACGATGAGGGTGGGTATCGCGACCATGAGGCCGAGCTCGGTCGTGATGAGCACCTGCGAGATGCCGCTTGAGAGCTTGGCCGCGTTTCCGGTGCCGAAGACCGTGATCAGGGCGAAGGTCTTGACCATGCCCATCACCGTGCCGAGCAGGCCGAGCAGGGGGGAGGCCGTGACGATGACGGCGAGGAGCGGCAGCCTGCGCTCGTAGAAGAGCCGCTGGCGCTGGTTGACCGCAAAGAGTTGCTCCTCGAGCAGGACCTTGGATCCGTCCATGTGGCGGATCCCCACCGAGAACAATTCGCCGCAGGTCTTTCCCATCCCGCCGACAAGGGCCTGCGCATCGGTCTTGGATCCCCTTGCCACGGCCGCGAGCAACTCGCGGACCTTCCGCGGGTCGTCGACCGTAAGGTTCCGCAGGTCGATGATCTTTAGGACCGCGATGAGGATGGAAACGCACCCGAGCCCAATAAGGATGTAGGCTACCACACCGCCGCGGTCGATATGCTGCATCACCGTGCCCTTGGTTTCCCGAAGGCGCAGCGCCTTTCCGCCGGAGGGGTCGGAGAGAATGCTCCCCTGCTGTCCGTGGAAAAGCGCGGACGCCCCTTCCGCCTTCCATTGGGCGAGGGGGTAGGTGACGGGGTACAGCGTTTCATCCCCGGCGCGGACCGTTCCGGCGACATCGCCCTGGTCCGCCTTGAA
>CAZGOX010000113.1:1802-8006 GCA_964527955.1 uncultured Opitutaceae bacterium
TCCATCAGGGGCGCCCGCTCCGCCTCGATGCTTTCGCGGGTGTCGTTCAGCTCCTTTGTGGCGGCGTCGATCCGCTTCGCGTAGTCCAGCGAGGCATGCTTGACGGCGTCATCCAGGGAATCGGCGGCCCGGAGCGGCCGGGGGCCAAGCGCGAGAAGGCAGCATGCGGTCCAGATTCCTGCACGGTTGATTCCCATGGTAAAGGGTTATGGGCTGGAGCGCGGAGCCCAGGGCCCGCGCAGGCTCGCCGGGAGTTCGACAAACTCCGGGTCGGCCTTGTCCTTGTAGACGGCGACCAGCTTGGAGATCGGGCCGACCAGCTCGGGATGGGTCTCCCAGACCCAGCCCTGGGCGCCCGGGAACCCCACGTACGCCTTGCCGCTCACGCGATCGAGCGCGTAGGCCTCCGCGAGGCCGAGATAGACGACCTCCATCACGCGGGGTTCGGTCTCACCGCCCGGCGTAAGGACCTCGTCGCCCCCATTCAGGGTCTGGTTGAACTGGGCGCAGCGGTTCAACACCGTGGACACGTACTGCATGCGCTCGCCGGTCGTGAGAAGGGGATTGGCCAAGCTCTTATAGGGCAGCTCCAGCGCGGTGGAAAGGCGCGGTGGAAGCCAGGGCCGCATCTGGACCAGGGACTCGCCCATGCGCTTCAGCCGGGTGTCGGCGCCGGCGAGCGAGGCGCGGGCAGCCGCGATCCTGGCCGGAAGTTCCGCCCCCCGGGGATCGGGGTCGGGTTTGGACTGAAGGGAGTCCCTCTTCTCCTCGAGGATCCGGACGCGCTCCTTCAGTGCGCCGATCGTCGACTGCAGCAATTCCTTCTCGGACGCCTCATCGGTCTGGAGACGGACGGTCTCGGACCGGATCTTCGCCCAATCCACGGCCGATTTCTCGACGGTGTCGATCGAGTCCGCCCCGTGCAGCCGGAAGGGAAGGCAGAGCGCGCATAGCACTACAAAGGTTATGGGGGTATGAGATGGGGCAGGCCTCATGGTCCACGTCAAATGCTGCGGTCGCTCCTGCGATGAGCAAGAACGATCGGCATGGGTTTCGGGGCGCGGGACTCGTCAGCAGTGAATCACACGCGCATCATTGTTTTTCTGGCGAACTGCGGGACTCGAGGGCACGTTTTCCCAATTCATGGCTTTCCCGACACGCAAGGCCCGCGCGGCCTACATCGAGCGGCGCCTGGCCGAGCTGTATCCGGAAACGCCCATACCATTGAGGCATGGGGACGCGTTCACGCTGCTGGTCGCGGTCGTGCTGTCGGCCCAGTGCACCGACAAGCGGGTGAACGAGGTGACGCCGCGCCTGTTCGCTTTGGCGAAGACGCCCGCGCAGATGGCGAAGGTTCCCGTGGACGAGATCCTGGAGATCATCCGGCCCTGCGGCCTGGGGCCGCAGAAGGCCCGCGCGATCTCGGGGCTGTCGCAGCTGATCGTGGAGAGGCACGGCGGCGCGGTGCCGCACACCTTTGACGAGCTCGAGGCGCTGCCCGGGGTGGGGCACAAGACGGCGAGCGTCGTGATGTCGCAGGCCTTCGGGGTCCCGGCGTTTCCGGTCGACACCCACATCCACAGGCTCGCGCGGAGGTGGAGGCTGAGCAGCGGGCGCAGCGTCGAGCAGACGGAGCGCGACCTGAAAGCCCTGTTTCCGCCCGAGAGCTGGAACAAGCTTCACCTGAGGATCATCTATTATGGCCGGGAGCATTGCACGGCGCGGGGTTGCGATGGAAAGAGTTGCGAGATTTGCAAATCGTTTTTCGGGTAGGCCCTTCGACTTTCGTAGGTCAGCGAGCTTGCTCGCGCCTTCGCGGAGCGCGAGCAAGCTCGCTGACCTACAACGGACCAGACGCCTCGCGGCTCGGCCCGGACGGGCGGCCCGCCCGTCCCTACCTTGGAGCCCGCCCCGGATTTCGCTCTTGCCAGCCCGGGACCGTTCCGGTCTGCTAAACATTCCGTCCCTTTGGACACACGTCCCTTCGGACACAACCAACGACAACCATCAACCCATCGATCGCAAGGCGGCCCATCGGCCGGCCTGTGTGTCGTAAGATACATAGATCCCATCCATGAGCATCAGCATCACCCTGAAGGACCTCCTCGACGCAGGAGTCCATTTCGGCCACCAGACCAAGCGCTGGAACCCGCGCTCCAAGCCCTACGTGTTCGACCACCGCCAGGGCGTCAGCATCATCGACCTGACCAAGACCTACGCCGCGCTCGAGCAGGCGTGCACCTTCCTTGAGGAGGCTGTCGCCAACGGCGGCAACGTGCTCATGGTAGGCACCAAGCGCCAGGCCAAGGAGATCGTCCGCGAGGCCGCAACCACGACGGGCATGCCGTTCTGCGTGGACCGCTGGCTGGGCGGGACGCTCACCAACTACGAGACCGTCAAGCGCTCGATCGCCAAGTTCAAGAAGTACCAGCAGATGGACACCGCCGGCGAACTCGCCAAGCTTCCCCGCAAGGAGGAATCGGCCATCCGCCGCGAGATGACCCGGATGCAGCGCAATTTCAACGGCATCGCCGACATGGGCGGCCTGCCGGCGGCCCTCTTTGTGGTCGACATCAACCACGAGGAAATCGCCGTGGCCGAGGCCAAGCGCTGCGGGATCCCATGCATCGCCCTCGTGGACACCAATTCCGACCCGGGCGCGGTCACGCACCCGATCCCCGGCAACGACGACGCCGTGAAGTCCGTCCGCATCATCGTCGAGGTGATCGCGGCGGCCATACAGGCGGGCCGCGAGCAGCGCGACGCGCGCCGGAGCCAGCGCGGCCAGCCCGACGCAAAGGTCCAGCAGCCCGTCCCCGAGGAGGTCCCCGCGGGAACCGAGATCGATCTCTCCAAGATCGAGCTGCCCCCCGAGGTCGTCGCGCTTGCCGAGGGCGAAACCGAGGCGACCGTCCAGAAACGGAAGATCGCCCGGCCCCGCAAGGCGCTGGTCAAGGCCGAGTGACATTCCCGAACCTATTCGCCGCATGAGCGCACCCATCTCCGCACACATGGTCAGTGAGCTGCGCGCCCGCACGGGCGCCGGCCTCATGGACTGCAAGAACGCACTGGTCGAGTCCAAGGGCAACGCCGAGGAGGCCGTCACGATCCTCCGCAAGAAGGGCGCGGCCTCCGCGGCCAAGAAGGCCGACCGCGCCACCCGCGAGGGCCTGATCGAGAGCTACATCCACGTCGGCGGGAAGGTCGGCGTCCTCATTGAGGTGAACTGCGAGACGGACTTTGTCGCGCGCACGGACGAGTTCCGCGCCTTCGTGAAGGACCTGTGCCTCCAGATCGCCGCCGCCAACCCGACGTACGTGTCCCGGGACCAGGTGGCCGAGGCCGAGCTCAACGCCGAGAAGGAGATCGCGGTCGCGCAGGTGCAGGGCAAGCCGCCCGCCGCCGTGCAGAAGATCGTCGAGGGCAAGCTCGAAAAATACTATTCCACGGTGTGCCTGCTCGACCAGCCCTTCGTGAAGCTGCCGGAGAAGTCCGTGAAGGAGATCCTCACCGAGAAGATCGCCAAGACCGGGGAGAACATCCAGGTCAGCCGCTTCGTTCGCTACCAGCTGGGCGGATGAAGGTGACGCGGCTCCAGATCGTTGCGCGCGGCCTCTCGAACCGTTGCCCGAACTGCGGCGGCCGGACCCTCTTCAAGGAGGGAACGCTCTTCAAGGTGAACGCCGAGTGCCCGCGCTGCGGCCTCAGGATCGAGCGCGACGAGGGGTTCTTCCTCGGCTCGATGTCGCTGAACTACGGGGTCACGCTGGTGGGATTCCTGACGCCCGTCCTGCTGCTCGCCTATTTCGGGGTCATCGGCGCGGTGACCGCAGCGTACGTCGCCGGGGCGGGCGCGCTGCTGTTCCCGGTCCTCTTCTACCGGTCGTCGAGGAGCTGGTGGCTCATGAACTATTATTTCTTCCTGCCCCAGCATCTGCCCGCAAACCAGGCTGAGCTGGGCGCGGGGGAGGACGACAACCTGTAGCAGGCGGTTGAAGACAACCGCCTGCCGGTCAGAGGGCGGGCTGGAATCCCGGCACGCCCATGTTCCAGAAGAGGAAGGAGTACTCGTCCGCGGCCAGTTCCGCCGCCTGCCCCTTGGTCGCGCCGATCAGGCCGTGGCCGCCCTCGTAATCGACCCGCAGCAGGATCGGCTTTCCGCCGGCGCTGTCGGCCTGGAGCGTGGCGGTCATCTTGGCGGGCTGCCAGGGATCGACCCGCGGATCGTTCGCGCCCGTGACCAGCATCACGGCCGGGTAGTTGACCCCGGGCCGAACGTGCTGGACGGGGCTCGTGGCGTAGAGGTTCCTGAATCCCTCGGGCGTGCGCACCGAGCCGAATTCCGGGATGTTGGGGGGCCCGTTGGCCGAGAACTCGATGCGCAGCTGGTCCGAGACGGGAATCTCGTCGAGCACGGCCGCGAACAGCTCCGGCGTGCGCGTGATGGCTCCCCCCATGGTGATGCCGCCCGCGCTGCCACCGCGCCCGCCGAGGCGTGCTGGGGAGGTGTAGTGATGGTCGATCAGCCAATGGGCGCAATCGATGTAATCGGTGACGGTCCTTGCCTTGTTCGCGCCCTTGCCCGCGAGATGCCATTCCTCGCCGTACTCGCCGCCGCCGCGCACGTGCGCGATCGCGTACACGCCCCCGCGCTCAAACCAGGCGAGCCGCACCGGGGAGAAGGAGGGGCTGGAGTTGATCCCGTAGGATCCGTAGGCGTAGAGCAGGGTTGGATTCGAACCGTCCAGCTTGAGGCCCTTCCCGTGGATCAGCGAAAGGGGAACCAGGGTCCCGTCCGACGCCGGCACCTTCACCTCCTCGGACGTGACGCCGGAGTAGTCGGCCGTGGACGGGGGGTCCAGCCGTGTGTCGGCGAGCGAGCCTGCCGCCGGGTCAAACGCGTACCAGAGGGGCGAGACCGTCCAGCCCTCAAGGGACACGACGACGCCCGGAGAATTGTACTCGGAGTCCAGGCCCGACAGGGTTCCGTCCAGGGGGAGGGGTACCTCGGACTTTGCACCATCCCAGCCGACGCGTGTGATCCTTCCGAGTCCGTCCTCCAGGGATTGCACGTACAGGGCGTCCTGGGCGGCCGACAGATGCTCCACCACCCGGTCGCCGGGTGGGATCACCACCCGCGCGGTCGCGAAGTCCGGGTGGCGTGCGTCCACCTCGACAATCTTGAAGCGCGGCGCGTCCTTGTGCGTCTTCAGGAAGATCCTGTCTCCATGAAGCGCCAGGTCTGTCACCTGGTCTTCCAGGGCTGCGACCTTGGTCCACGCTGCCTTGCCGCTGTCCAAGTCCGCCTTGGAGGCCACGAAAACGACCAGTTCGCGCCGCACGCCCTCGTCCAGGACTCCAACCGCGTAGGGGGAGCCAGGATCGACGGCCGCCGACGCAAAGTCGTCTGGACCTGCGCCTATGGTGGGGGACACTCCAATCCCAAAGACAGCCACATCGTTCTTCGGGTCGGTGCCCAGGACGTGGAGGTAGGTTCGTATGTTCCGATACTTTTCCGTGGGAGGGGCATTCGGTGCGAGGGCCTGGAGCCTGAGATAGTAGAGGGCCTGGCCGTCCGCACGCCAGGAGGTCACGCCGAATCGGCTGCCTCCAATGGTTTCCTGCAGCTGGCGGCCGGTCGCCGTTTCAAAGATGTGCATGACCGCGTCCTCGGAGCCGCCGGCCGAGAGGCCGACCGCCACATGGGAGCCGTCGTCCGAGGGTGCGAAGTAGGTTATCGCTTCATGGTGTCCCGGCTGCGCGAAGGTGTCGGGGTCGACGAGGATCCGCTCGGTCCCCGCGAATCCTTCGCGAACGTAGAGCTTCGAGATTTTTGAGCCGGGCGAGAGCTTTTCGTAGAAGATCGTTCCCTGCCGGCGGGTGACACGGGTGGACTCGTTGATGGTTTCCGCAAGGGACCTGATCCGCTCGACCAGCTGCTTCCTGGCGGGAATCGAATCCAGGATCGTTCGTGTGCGCACCGATTGGGCCCTGAGGTAGGCGGCAAGCTCGGCGCTGCCCGGCTGCTCCATCCACCGGTAGGGGTCGACGACCTTGGTGCCGAAATAGTCGTCGACAACGGGCGCCGTCCTTGCCGCGAGGGCCGGCGGCAGCACATTGGCTAGGGCGGCCGGCGCCAGGGCCGGGCACCCGCAGGCGAGGGCGGATGCGGCCAGCAGGAGAATTCTCGGGTTTGGTTGCATG
>CAZGOX010000114.1:0-4299 GCA_964527955.1 uncultured Opitutaceae bacterium
CCCCTTGCTTCGTTGCTCTTTTCTCCTGGCCTGCTAGCGTCGGTGATGGCTGTCATGCATTTCCGGAGTCTAATCACCTTCGCCCCGGCGCTCGCGCTCGCAGCCTTCCTCCTCCCGGGCTGCGCGAAGAAGGCCCCCGGACCTGCGGAGGGCCCGGCCCTCTTTCCGATCACCGTACAGCTCGACTGGGTGGCCGAGCCCGAGCATGGCGCCTTCTACACGGCGCAGGCCCTGGGATACTTTCGCGACGAGGGCCTCGACGTGACCCTCCTCCAGGGCGGGCCCAACGCCTACGCGCTCGCCAAGGTCGGCACCAACCAGGCCCAGATCGGCCAGTCCGACTCGACCAACACGATGCTCGCAATCCAGGCCGGCGCGCCGCTCCTCAACGTCGCCGCGATTTTCCAGCACGACCCGAGTGTGCTGATGATGCAGGTGGCGAACCCTGTGAACACGTGGGCCGACCTGCAGGGCCGGACGATCATGGCCCGGCCCGAGTGGGCTTTCCTTCCCTACCTCCGGCAGAAGTACGGACTGGAGTTCCAGGTGATCCCCCAGAACTTCGACCTCGGGCGCCTCGCCGTCGACCCCGGCTTCATCCAGCAGGGCTACTACATCGCCGAGCCCTTCCAGCTGGCGCGCAAGGGCGTGAGCCTGAAGTTCCTCTACGCCTGGGACTCGGGCTTCGACGCCTACACCTCCGTCATCACCAACCGCACCTTTGCGCGCGAGCACGGGGACCGGCTGCGTGCCTTCCTGCGGGCGCTGCACAAGGGCTACCAGTACTACATAGAGAAGGACCCCGGCCCGGCGCACGAGATCATGCTCAGGATCAACCCGAAGGCCACCCGCGACTACATCGAGTGGTCGCGGCTGCAGATCATAGGCGCCAAGCTGGCCCGCAACGGCTCCGCGGACTACCTGGAGATCACGCCGGAGCGTTTCAGCCGCCAAATCGCGCAGCTGGAGAGCCTCGGCATCCTGCCGAAGGGGCTGCTCAAGGCCGGCGACGTCATGGACGCCTCCTTCCTCCCTTCCCACGCCCGATGATCGAGGTCGAATCCCTGTCAAAATTCTACGGCAGCTTTGCGGCGGTCCGCGACCTGTCGTTCATCGTCCGGCCTGGCGAGGTCCTCGGGCTTGTCGGGCCGAACGGCGCGGGCAAGACGACGACGCTGCGCTGCCTGGCCGGCATCATCCCCCCGAGTTCCGGCTCGGTCCGCATCGCGGGCATGGACCTCGCCACCGACCCCATCGGTGCGAAGCGGGCGCTCGCGTTCTTCCCGGACGAGCCCCGGCTCTACGACTACCTGACGGTCCGCCAGCACCTCGCTTTTGTAGCGCGGGTCTATGGGGTGGCGGGCCACGAGGCCCTGGCGAAGCCGCTCCTCGACGAATTCGAGATCGCGGACAAGGCGGACTCCCTGCCGGGCGAGCTGTCGCGCGGCATGAAGCAGAAGCTGGTCATCGCCTGCGGCCTCCTTCACGCGCCCAAGGTGATGTTCTTTGACGAACCGCTGACGGGGCTCGATCCGCTGGGGATTCGCCGCATGAAGGATTCGATCATCCGGCGTGCCCGGGAGGGGGCCTCCATCGTCCTCAGCTCCCACCTTCTCCATCTGCTGGAGGAGGTGTGCACGCACGTGCTTATCCTGAAGAACGGCGGGAAGATCGCCGACGGCACGATCGCAGAGGTCGTGGCCAGGTTCAGCAACGGCGAACCCGGCGTGAGCCTGGAGGAGATCTTCATCCGCGCCACGGGCGGCTCGGACAGGGCGCCATGATCCGGGCCCTGCTCTACCTGCGCCTGATGGGGCTGCGCAACCGGGCGGTCTCCATGGCGGTGCGGCTGCGCCAGCCCAAGTACCTGATGGGCGCCCTTGCCGGCGTGGCCTATTTTTTCTTTGTCTTCGGCCACAGGTACGCGGCGGGCCCGATGTCCCTTCCGCCCCTGATCGGCGCCTTTGTCCTCCTGGTGCTCGTGCTCGGCCGGCTTGTCTTCGCCTGGCTTTCGCCGGAGGAGAACCCCGGCCTGCGCTTCAGCGAGGCGGACATCTGCTTCCTTTTCCCGGCGCCCATGACGCGCCTGATGCTGATCCAGTACAATATCCTAGGCTCCCAGTTTTCCATACTGCTCTCGGCGCTGTTCCTCACCGTGATCGCGAACCGGTCGTATTACCTGGGCGGAACCGCGGCCATGCACGCCGCCGGCTGGTGGGTGATCCTGACGACGATCAACCTGCAGTTCACCGGGGCGCCCCTCACGGTCGCCCAGCTCACGCAGCGCGGCGTCCGGGCTCCTCGGCGCCGGGCGATTCTCCTTTGCGCCCTCGGGCTCTTCGTGGCGGCGACCGCAATCGCGATGTGGCGCCACGAACGGCAGGCGCCCCCCGCCAATTTTTCGACCCCGGCGGAAACTGCCTCCTACGCGATCAGCTTTGTCGACGTCGGCCCGATGCATTGGGTGCTCTCGCTCCTGAAGATTGTCTGCGGGCCGTTCCTGGCCGCCGACGGGCATGCGTTCCTGCTGGCGATCGGCCCGGCGCTGCTCGTGCTGCTCGCCCAGTACGTCTGGGTGGTGCGCATGGAGACCTCCTTTGAGGACGGGTCGATCGCCCTCGCCCACAGGACCGCGGAATTCATGGCGGCCAGGCGCGAGGGCCGGCGCATGTTCAGCCGGGCCCCGACCCGGGCGCGCAGCGACCCCTTCCGTCTGCCGGGGCGGGCCCCCGCAGAGGCGGCGTTCCTCTGGAAAAACCTGACCTCCACCTGGTCGGGCTTCAACCCCCGCACGGTGGCTCTCTGCGCCGGGGCGATCCTCGTCGCGTGCGGATGGCTGCGGCACGAGCCGTTCGGCCCGGGAGTCCTAAGGTTCCTGGGCTGGGCCGCGGCGGTCATGGCGGGCTACACCCTGCTCCTCGGCCCCCAGTATGCGCGGCAGGACCTGCGCGGCGACCTCTCCCACGCCGACATGCTGAAGGCGTACCCGCTTGCCGGCTGGCGCATCGTCCTCGGCGAACTCCTGGCCCCGGTCGCCATACTGACGGCGCTGCTGTGGCTCGAACTGCTGGTCTTCGGCCTCGCGCTGCCCTCCCTCAATCTACCCTGGATGACCGCCGGGGAGTGGGGACCCGCCCTTGTGTGCCTGGCCGCAGTCGCCCCGTTTGTGGCAGCCATGCAGCTGATCGTCCCCAACGCGGCAGTGCTGCTGTTCCCCGCATGGGCACAAATGGCGCCGACTCGGACGGCCGGAATTGACGCAATGGGGCAGCGCATGATCTTCGTGCTGGGCCAGATGGTGGCGACGATCGTGGCCCTGGTGCCTGCCGCCCTTGCGGCCGCGATTCTCTTTGTCGCCACCCAATGGCTGGTGGGCACCGACGCCGCCGTCGCGCTTGCGGCAGGGGGGGTCCTGGCAATCCTCGCCGGCGAGTTGTGGGTGGGGGTCTGGTGGCTTGGCGAGCGCTTCGAGAAGTTCGACCTGGCCAGGCAGTAAGGGGTCAGGCTGTTACTTGTTAAATCCGCAGCGGATTTAACAAGTAACAGCCTGACCCCTTTCCTTTGCTTTTGCTTTCCAAACCGCGCCATCCCTGCCTAACTGGCCTGCAATCCCTCACCACCATGAAAAAAGCGTTCCTGATCCCCCTTCTCTGCCTGATGGTCGCTTCCGGCGCCCGGGCCACCGCGCCGCGTCCCGACCTCGTTCTCAGGGTGGAAACCTGCGAGGCGATCCTCCGGGAATTCATGAGCGACCCGGCGACGGCGATTCCGCAGGCGGTGCTCTCGAAGGCGCATGCGCTGATCATCGTAAACCAGTTCAAGGTCGGCTTCCTGGTGGGCGGCAAGGGCGGCTACGGCGTCATCATGGTGAAGAAGTCCGGCGGCCACTGGAGCCTGCCAGTCCTGATCTCGGCCGACGAGGCGAGCTTCGGGCTGCAGATCGGCGCGAAGGCCGTCGAGACGATCTACGTGATCACCGACGACAACACCCCGCGCATGATTTTCGACAAGCGTTTTGACGTGGGCGTGGACGCGAAGGCCGTGGCCGGCCCGAACCAGGCCCAGACCGAGCGCGATCTCCAGCCGATCCTCGGAACGCCCATGCTGGTGTACACCAAGGCCAAGGGTCTTTTCGCCGGAGCCACCGTCCGCGCCAGCTACCTCGGGCGCGACGACGACTCGAACTTCGTCCTCTACAACACGCAGTACGCAATGCCGGAGCTGCTCTACAGCGACTGGGTCCAGCCCCCGGCCGAGGTCCAGCCGCTGATCAACTACGTCAGCCAGATCGCCCCTTAG
>CAZGOX010000114.1:4399-8001 GCA_964527955.1 uncultured Opitutaceae bacterium
CGCAGGAGGTCCGGGTCCAGGCCATTGGCGGCGAGCCCTGCGCGTCCCGCCGGGGTCGAGACAAGGTCATAGTGGGCCAGGTACATGAACGGGCAGATGAGCGTCGTCTTCATGCCAAAGCTCGGCCCCTTGGGCAGCCGCAGTCGGTCGTAAAAGGGCTGCAGCTCGCCCCGCAGCGAAAAGGCGATCATGCCGCCCACCGCGTCGGGAGCCCGGGCAACTCGCCGGAACTGGTCCCGCGACGAGGGGTGCAGCGCCCAGTGGACCTCGCGGACCCTCGGGTGCGAGCTCAGGAAATCCGCGACGCGCCGGGTTCCCTCCTCGATCAGGGCCAGGACCCCGTTTGTCTGTCCGATCTCAGCCGCCAGCCGCGCGAGGTCGCGGGAATACACCGGCTCAAGCCGGGCCGCCACGGCCGCGCGCAGGGCATCCGCGTCGGGTCCCTCCGGGTTGATCGCGGCAAACCCGGCGATGACGTCGCCCTCGGCCGCGGTGTACTTGGTCAGGCTTCCGACGACCACGTCGGCGTGGCGCAGGAGATCGACGTTGAAGACCGAGACAACCGACGGATCGAGGATCAACTTCACGCCATGCCGTCGGCACAGGGCGGCCAGGCCCGCGACGTCCGGAGTCTGGACAAGGGGGTTGTTCGGGGCCTCCGCGACAAGGCCCGCGATGGACGAACCTTTTTCCGAAAGGAGCTTCTCGAGCGGGCCGAGATCGAGCGCGTCGACCGCGTGGAGGTAGCCTCCCGGCCCGCCCGTGAACTTTTTGAGGATGGCGATGCTGTCCAGGTAGAGCCACCCGAGCTGCACCCAGGCGCTGCGTCCGCGGCTCGCCTGCAGGTCGGAAATCGCGCGAAAGGCCGCCCACACGGCGTTCATGCCGGAATTCGCGAGTAGGATGTCGGCGTCGGAGGTGCCCGGCAGCACCGGGCGAAGCCGCTTTCGGATCTCGGCCGCGGGATCCCCTTCGAAAAGCTCCTCCGGATGGGGGGCCTGCCGGAGCCCGAGGCGCACAAGGCCATCCTCGGCCTCGCGTGAAGACAGGAACCCGCCGAGATGCTGGAGGAACAGCTTCCCACGGCCGGCGAGTTCCGGGGATTCGGGATGAGAAACGCCGTGGATGCCATCCTGCTCGAAGGCCACCGCACGGGGGCCGGCTCCAGTCGCGCCTTTCAGATGGTCCGCGAGCTCCCGGGCCATGCGCTCTGACGACGCCAGCCAGACGGTCGAGCCGACCAGCCCCCGGGCGGCTGCGATATGGCCCGCCAGTTCGCGGGCGAAAGGGTGGACGACGAACCGCGGGTACCCTGAGCTTAGGTGCCGCGTGATCTCGGGATCCTTCTCCTCGTAGCCGCGGACCGAGCGCATCGTCGGCAGGCTGCACGAGACGCTGTGGGGGCCGCCCGGTATGGGCCGGCCCAGCGGGATCGGTTGGAAATCGGGCATTCTGGGAGAGTCCAAGAGATTGCCTGCCGCCGGCGATGGCAACTGGAACCTCTGTCATCGCACACCTGGCTGATATCCGAGGTAGGGACGGGCGGCTCGCCCGTCCGGATCCGCTTTCAGGCCCAGAACACATCCCCTAGGCCGGTCTTGAATAGGCCCAATTCGTCCGGGGTCTTTGAATGACCCGAGTGTCTGCCCGGACGCGCGGGCCGCGCGTCCCTACCCGCTTCCCGACGAGGACCCACACCCAAGATTCGGGCTTCCCATCGATTCAGGGTCCGCTAAAATGCGCGCGTCGGCGCCCCTACTGGCGCCGTCCAGACAGTGTAACCCCAAAACCCCATGCTTCATATAGTTCATCACCTCAACTACGTCGCGGTCATCGTCGTCACGATCATCGGCTTCGCGTTCGGCGGCCTTTGGTACTCCAAGCTCCTGTTCGTCAATGCCTGGCGCGCGGAAGTCAAACTCACCGAGGAACAGTGCAAGGCCGGGTGCGCCAAGAAAATGATCATCGCGCTGCTTTGCACGTTTGTGCTCGTGACTGCGCTCGACGGGCTCATGACACTGGTCGGCATTGGCAGCCTGCTCTCGGGCGCAAAGTTCGGCCTCTACGTCGGCCTTGGGATTGCCGCGGCAATGCAGATCCCGGGCGCCGTCTACGAAGGCCGCACCTGCAAGTACCGCGCGATCGCGGTGGGCCACAACGTGCTGCTGTGCGTGCTGGTCGCAGCCATCCTCGGAATCTATCGCTGACAAAAAAGCGTCGCATCGCACGCCGTTGGATGGAAACTCGGCCGGGTGATCCTGGCCTCGTGGAACGTCAACGGCGTGCGTGCCGCAATCAAGAAGGGCCTGCTCGACTGGATGGCGTCGAGCCCCGCGGATGTCATCTGTCTGCAGGAAACCAAGGCCCATCCGGGCGACGTCCAGCACGTGGCCTGGCCGCGGGGTTGGAGCCCCGTGTGGAACAGCGCCGACAAGAAGGGCTACAGCGGCACGGCAATCTTCACCCGCGTCGCTCCCCTGAGCGTGATATACGGGACAGGCTCGGCGAAGCACGATCGGGAGGGTCGCGTGATCACGGCCGAATTCCCGGACTTCCGGCTCGTGAACGTGTACCAGCCCAATTCCCAGCGCGGCCTGACGAGGCTGGCCTACCGGACCGGCGATTGGGACCCGGCGTTCGTGGCGTTCCTCAAGAAGATCGAGAAGAAGGGCAAGCCGGTGATCTTCTGCGGGGACTTGAACGTGGCCCACGAGGCCATCGACCTGGCAAACCCGAAGTCGAACCGCCGCAACGCGGGCTTCACGGACGAGGAGCGCTCGAATTTCACAAAGCTGCTGGGCCGCGGCTTCGTCGACACCTTCCGTGCGTTTGAAAAGGGCGGCGGCCACTACACGTGGTGGAGCCAGATGGGCGACTGCAGGGCCCGGAACATCGGGTGGCGCGTCGATTACTTTGTCGCGAGCGAGAAACTGCGCCCGGCGCTGAAACGGGCCTGGATCGAGCCAAAGGTGTTCGGCAGCGACCATTGCCCGGTCGGCCTTGAGGTCACATAAAGGGGTCAGGTTGACTTAATTGACCTGCGCGGCGCAGGTCAATTAAGTCAACCTGACCCCTTCATATACATGGCAACCATCAAGGAACTGTTGCTGACCCGTCCGCGCCTCACGCTGGCGGTGGCCGAGAGCATGACCTGCGGCAGGGTGCAGGCCCATATCGGCAAGATATCCGGGGCCTCGCGTTTCTTTCTGGGCGGGATCACCGCCTATACGCTCGAGCAAAAGGTGCAGCATCTCGGAGTCGATGAGGCCGCGGCGACCCCCGTGAACTGCGTCTCGGCCGAGGTTGCCGAGCAGATGGCCCGGGGCGCCTGCGAGTTCTTTTCCGCAAGTATTGGCGTGGCGACGACGGGCTACGCCGAGCCGGATCCGGAGTGGAACGTGAATGAGCCCTTCGCCTGGTGGGCGGTGGCGCACCGCCAGAGAACCGGGCGCTACGGGGTGCGCAGCGGGCGGATCGACTGCCCGGGCGCTCCCCGGGTAATTGCCCAGGAGCTCGCCGCCGCCGCGGCCCTCTCCGCCCTTGAGAATTTCCTCAAGGCCCTTCGGAAGAGAAGGTAGGGACGGGCGGCTCGCCCGTCCGGG
>CAZGOX010000115.1:0-3167 GCA_964527955.1 uncultured Opitutaceae bacterium
ACCAGAAGGACGTGTATTGAACTTGTCCTTGGTCCCGCCCGCTCCTTCGATACCACGCCATGCTCACCTTCCAAAACCGAACCGCCCTTGTCACCGGGGCGGGCAGGGGCATCGGGCGCGCGATCGCCGAGACACTGGCCCGGTATGGGGTCACCGTCATCTGCGTGTCCAAGTCGGCCGACTCCTGCGGCGCCGCAGCGGCGGCGATCCTGGCAGCCGGGGGGAAGGCCAAGGCGCTGGCGGTGGACGTCGCCGACGGACCGGCCGTCGCCAGGGCGGCCGAGGCCCTGCTGGCCGAGTTTCCGGCCATAGACATCCTCGTCAACAACGCCGGCATCACCCGGGACGGTCTGCTGTTCCGGATGAGCGACTCGGACTGGAACGACGTCATCGCCACCAACCTTTCGAGTTGTTTCCACTGGACCAAGCATCTTGCCCGGCCGATGACCCGGGCCCGCTGGGGCAGGATCGTCAATATCACCTCGGTCAGCGGCATCATGGGGAACGCCGGGCAGGCCAACTATTCGGCCGCCAAGGCCGGCCTCATAGGGCTCACCAAGACGCTCGCCCGGGAATTCGCGTCCCGCAACGTCACGGTCAATGCGGTGGCCCCCGGGTTCATCAGGACGGACATGACCTCGGACCTGCTCACCAAGCCGGATATATCCGACAAAATCCTGGAAGTAATTCCCCTGAAGCGTTTTGGGGAATCCTCTGATATCGCAAACATGACGGCCTACCTCTGTTCGGAGGAGGCAGGCTACATTACCGGGCAAGTTTTTTCCGTTGACGGCGGGATGGCGATGTGACCCCTTTCAGACGCACTTGCTTTACCCGACAATGGCCGATCAAAAAACTATCGAACAACGCGTTAAGGAGATCATCGTAAATCAGCTCAACGTCAACGAGGAGCAGATTACGCCCACGGCCTCCTTCCTGGACGATCTCGGTGCCGATTCGCTCGATACGGTGGAGCTGATCATGGCCTTTGAGGAGGAATTCAAGGACGAGATCAAGAGTGAGATACCGGAGTCCGACGCCGAGAAGCTCCAGACCGTCGGCCAGGTCGTCGACTATATCAAGGCCAAGGCAGGCCAGTCCTGAGGGTTGACGCGGAGGGTTTGCCGCTTCGGTCGAAATCGCGCCGGGCAACATGGCAACCTCGGCATCGCCGCACCGGGTCGTAATCACCGGTCTCGGCGCGGTGGTATCCATCGGCCACGACGTGCCCGGCTTCTGGTCGTCGCTGCTCGCCGGGCGGTCCGGCGTGGAGACGATCAGGGCCTTTGATCCGTCTGCCTTTGCCTGCCAGATCGGGGCCGAGGTGCGCGACTGGGACGCCGCTAGCCACATGGACGCCAAGGAGGTCCGCCGCAACGACCGGTACACCCATTTTGGCTTTGTGGCGGCGAAGCAGGCCGTGGCCGACTCGGGGCTCGATCCGTCGCGCGAGGACGGCGACCGCCTTGGCGTCATCATCGGCTCGGGCATAGGCGGGATGCACACCTACGAGACCCAGCTGAAGAACCTTTGGGAGCGCGGCCCCCGCAAGGTGTCCCCGTTCACGATCCCCTCGCTTATCGGAAACATGTGCTCGGGGCTCGTCGCCATTGAGTTCAAGGCCCGCGGGCCGAACTTCGGCGTGGTTTCCGCCTGCGCGAGCGGGACCCATGCGCTGGGGGAGGCAGCGCATGCCATCCGCAGGGGTGACGCAGATGTCATGATCGCGGGGGGCAGCGAGGCGGCTGTCACGCCCTTCGCCTATGCCAGCTTTTGCGCGATGAAGGCCATGAGCACCCGCAACGACGAGCCTGCGAAGGCGAGCCGGCCCTTCGACCTGACCCGGGACGGGTTTGTCATGGGGGAGGGCGCCGGCGTGCTCGTCCTCGAGTCGCTGGAGCACGCCCGCCGCCGGGGGGCGCGCATCTATTGCGAACTTGCGGGCTATGCGGCCACGAGCGACGGATACCACATCACGCAACCGGATCCGGAGGGGAGGGGACTGGCCCTTGCCATGCGGCGGGCCCTGGCCTCCGCCTCGGTCGAGCCCGCCGAGGTCGACTACATCAACGCGCACGGCACCTCCACGCCCTACAACGACAAGTTTGAAACCCTCGCCATCAAGCACGTTTTCGGCGGGCACGCCCGCCAGCTGGCGGTGAGCTCCACAAAATCCATGACCGGCCACCTGCTGGGGGCCGCCGGGGGCATCGAGGCCGTCATTTGCGCCAAGACGATCGAGACGGGATGGATCCCGCCGACCATCAACCTGGAGCATCCCGACCCGGAGTGCGACCTGGACTACGTGCCGAACGCGGCGCGCAGCGGCCGGGTGCGCATCGCGGTGAGCAACAACCTGGGGTTCGGCGGGCAGAACGCCGTCGCCGTATTCAAGGCGCTGTAGGGCGCCGGATCAGGCCTTCTTGACCAGGCCTGCCTTCAGGGCCTTGACGGAGACCCAGACCCGCTTCGTGCTGCCGTTGGCCAGCCTGATGCGCACCCACTGGAGATTGGGGCGGAACTTGCGTCGGGTGATGCTGGTCACGTGCGTGCCGATGCCCCCGCTCTTCTTGCTCTGGCCCTTGCGGTTGATGATGTTGCCCTTGACGGGGCGCCTACCGGTGATCACGCAGACTTTTGGCATGGTGGTTTGAAATGGGTTGAAAGGTTCAGCGTAGAGGAGTCCCGGACCCAGGCAAGGCGAATCTTGGCGCGTGCAGCACCTGGAACTTCTGGCCGAGGTTCGAGGGGTGGAGGAGCTCTAGGAGCGCCCCCTTGCGCCGGCTGAACCGGTGCGCCTCGGCGCCGACGGCCCCCTCCAGGAAATGGGCCGCGTGCCTCACAAAAAAGGACTCCTGGGACTCGACCTCGGGGGCGCCAAAGCCCTGCACCGAGAGTACGTCTGAAAGCCAGTCCCAGCACACGTGGCAGGTGAGGTCCTGCCTTCCCGGATGGGCAAGAAGGTCGTTCGACTGGGCGTGCCGCCTATAGGCCCGGGCGGTTCCCTCCGGATACTCCCCGGCCAGCTCCGCAAGGCTCCTGCCGTAGTCGAATGCCACGAGGAGTCCAGTCCACGGCTGGCTGGCGATCCTGCCAAGGAGCGCGGCGGCGCCGAGGGGGGCGTCGAAGACCCAGCCCTCGGGCGCGGCCCTGGGCAGCGGGGCCGG
>CAZGOX010000115.1:3267-7936 GCA_964527955.1 uncultured Opitutaceae bacterium
ACGCGGGGCCGCTCCGCCCGGTAGTACCCGACGCCCGGGTCGTACAGGGCAAGCTCCACAAACAGGGCGAACGTCATGGCGTCGCCTGCGTCCGCGCGCGCGCGAAAGGCCTCCAGGAACCCGGCGGAGGGGGCGGGGCCGTCTTCTGCTGTCATGCCCATTTACAAAACCATGGGGATGCACACAGTCACCGGCATGCGCAAACGGATTCTCCCCCTGGCTGCCGGCACGCTGCTCGGCATAGGGCTCTCGCCGTTCGCGGTCCACCTCGCCTTCACCTGGGGCCTCTTTCCCAACCGCGACCTCGGCCACGCCTCCTCGTATGTCCGCGAGGTCATGGAGATCGTGAACGACAACTACGTGGACCCGGTGGCGGCGGGCTACGACCACCTGTCGCGCTCCGCGATCCACGGGATGGTCGAGTCGCTCGACCCCCATTCCGAGTACCTGGAGTCGAAGGACAACGCGGAGCTCGAGGAGGACCTGAACGGGGAATTCGGGGGCATAGGGATCCAGGTGGAGGTTAGGGACGGCCGCGTCGTCGTGATCGCTCCCATGCCCGGGACACCGAGCGAGCGGGCCGGCATCCGCAGCGGCGACGAGATCACGGCCATCGACGCCAAGCCCGTCGATCCCGCCGGGCCGATGGATGACGTCGTCGACCGGCTGAGGGGCAAACCCGGGACGGTGGTCGAGGTCGGCCTGGTCCGGAAGTCAACCCGCGCCCGCCTCGACCTCAAGATCACCCGCGAGACGATCAGGATGGAAAGCGTCGCCCAGGCAAAGGTGCTTTCCGGCGGTGTGGGCTACATCGAGCTCACGGACTTTTCCGAGCACACCGGGCAGCAGTTTGACGACGCGCTGGACGGCCTGCTCAAGAAGAACATCACCGGGCTGATCCTCGACCTTCGCGACAACCCCGGGGGCCTCCTCGACTCGGCCGTGGACGTGGCCGAGCCCTTCTTCAGGAAGGGAGAACTCATCGTCTACACCCAGGGGCGCAAACCCGGCGACCGCGAGGAGTACCGGGCCGAGGCCGACGGCGAGCCGGTGCAGCTTCCCATGGCCGTGCTGATCAACGAGGAGACCGCAAGCGCCGCCGAGATCGTCACGGGCGCCCTCAAGGACACCGGCCGCGCGGTCATCGTAGGCGAGCGCTCCTTCGGCAAGGGTTCGGTCCAGTCGATCTTCACGCTCAAGAACGGCGAGGGGCTCCGCCTGACGGTCGCCCATTACTTCACGCCGAGCGGTGTCACCATCCACGAGAAGGGGGTGTCGCCGCAGGTCGAGGTCGTGCTGAGCGCGGACGACGACGAGAAGCTGCGCGAACAGCGCGCGCGGACGGACCTCACGAGCCCGAAGGAGTTTAAGGAACGCTTCGGATTCGACCCGATTCCCGACCGCCAGCTCGAGGCCGCGCTCGACGTCCTGCACGGCGTCCACGCATTTGAAGCCAGGGGTTCCGCGGGACCATGATCGTCGGGCTGGAGAGTTCCTGCGACGAGACGGCCGTCGCGCTCTTCGATCCCGCCCTGGGCATCGCGGGCGAATGGGTCCACAGCCAGACGGGGCTGCACGAGCCGCATGGCGGTGTCGTCCCGGAACTCGCAGCCCGGGAGCACCTCCGCCGGTTTCCCCTCCTGCTGGAGCGGATCCGGGGGACCCGGGTCGACGAAGTCGCCGTGACACGCGGGCCGGGGCTCGCCCCTTGCCTCGCGCTGGGCGTCGCCGCGGCGAAGGCCCTGGCGCTCGGGAGGAGGGTGCCGCTTGTCGGGGTGAACCACCTGCGCGGGCATGCCTGGTCGGTCTTCATCGGGCTCCATGCGGAGGCCCCGGGCGAATTCTCGACCCGTCTCAGCGGGCTCCTGCCGCACCTCGGCCTGATCGCGTCGGGCGGCCATACGATCCTGTTCACCCTGGACGCAGGAAGGCGGATCCGGGCGCTCTCGTCCACGAGGGACGACGCGGCTGGGGAGGCCCTGGACAAGGGTGCCAAGCTCCTCGGGCTTGCCTATCCGGGAGGGCCCCTGCTGGAGGCGCTGGCCGCCCATGGGCGGCCGGATGCCTACGACTTCCCGCGGGCGCTCGGCCGGCGCGACGACCTGGACTTCAGCTTCTCGGGACTGAAGACCAGCCTGCGCTACCGGATCGAGTCCATGGGCCCCGGGGAAGTCCTCGCAAGGCGGCCGGACCTGGCGGCGAGCTACCAGGAGGCCGTGGTCGACGCGCTCGCGAGGAAGGTCAGGATCGCGCTTGAGTCCGGGGAATTCCGGAGCCTGGGGCTCTCCGGGGGCGTCGCCAACAACGCAAGGCTGCGCGCCGCGCTGTCCGCCGAGGCGCGCAGCGCCCGGGTCCCGCTCCTGGCCGCCGCCCCAGGACACACCGGCGACAACGCGGCCATGATCGCCTTTGCCGCCTGGGCCGACCCGGAGGGGACCGACCGGTCGGCTGGCATGGGCCTCACGGTGGAGCCGGGCCTCGGGCTCGCCTAGGTGTCGGCTCCGTTGTAGGTCAGCGAGCTTGCTCGCGCCTTCCCCGGGGGCGCGAGCAAGCTCGCTGACCTACGGGAGTCGACCAGTCCGGCCTTGTACTCGCGTAATACGGCTTGATCAGGCCCGGTGGATTGGGTTTCCATTGCGGATGCCTTCACCCCGAGGTCTGGCCACGATTCTAGGTTGCCTGTTGATCGCCGCATCGGCGGCCCGTGCGCAGCAGGATAATCCTGAGCTCCATCGAATCGTCCCGGTTCCGGCTGACCAACAGATCCCCATAATCGATTTTTTCCGGCCGGGCATATTCTTCGAGCCGGATCTAAACCACGCCGGAACGCGGTTGGCCGCGATCGTCTCCAACACGCTCGCGACCCAGGATCTTGTGCTGGTCAATTTGGACGACAATTCCATGGACCGGCTGAGTGCGGACGAGACCCAGAACGTGTACACCTTTTCCTGGCTGACCGACGACAAGATCCTGTTCGGAATTGGCGGAGGCGGCACGATTCACGAGGCCAACGAACTCCGCGTGGTCCAGGTCGACCATCCAAGTGCATCCTACCCAATTTCAAGGTTTGGTGCGATCAGTCTGATCTCCGTTCCCATAGATGACCGGCTGCATCCCCTCCTATGGGTCGCATACAACGGCTTTGGAGTTGAGGAAATCGGGGCGGTCAGGGTCAACGCCATGGAGCACTTGTCCCAAGGCACCGACGCCACGATGTACATGTCGGGGAGTGGCGACAATTCGAGCATGCTGAAGATCCAGGATACGTTTCCGCACATGCAGGGAGGGACGATAGGCGGATTCTTCGCGGACAAGGATGGCCAGCTCGCTTTTGGATTCACCCAAAAGGATGGCGTCTCAACGCTTCAACGTCTGGTGGGGGACCACTGGGAAGTCTGCCCCATCGATCTCGACCACACCGAGGTGCTTGGATCGGGCGACAAGCCCGACGAGCTCATTGTTGCCGGTCCGGAGGCAAACGGCCAGCCCGGTCCGGTCGAGCGCATGGATGCAGTGACGGGCAAGCCGGGGGAGGTCCTGTATCAGGACCGTCATTATACTTGCGAAAGCGCCATCCTCTTTCGTTCAGAGACAACCCGAAAGGTTCTGGGGATTCGCATCCAACGACGCAGTCCGACCGAGGTCTGGTTCGATCCTGCGCTTCAGTCCCTCCAGCGGGTCTTCACATCCCAATTCCCCGGCAAGGTGGTTGAAATCGAAAGCATGGATGACGCCGAGAAGAAGTTTGTCATAAGGGTCTCGTCGGAGGTCGACCCCGGGAGTTACTTTCTTGTCGATCTGGAAAAACACACGCTCGGCCTGCTGAAGCACGCTGCGCCCTGGATTGACCCGGCGCGGATGCGCCCGAGGAAGGCGATCACCTACAGATCCCGCGACGGATATCCCATAGAGGCCTACCTGACCCTTCCCGCCGGGGCGTCAAAGGCGCATCCTGCACCCTTGATCGTGTATCCCCACGGCGGGCCATGGGAGCGGGATGTCGGTGGATACGACCCCCTCTCTGAGTACCTTGCGAGTCGAGGGTATGCCGTCCTGCAGCCCAACTACCGCGGATCGAAGAACTACAACGCGGTCTTTCCCTACGAAGACCGGTTTGATTTCGTCAAGATGCGCAACGATGTGACCGACGGGACCCTTGCCCTTATTCGTTCGGGCATAGTCGACCGCAACAGGATCGCCATAGTCGGGGGCTCCTTTGGAGCCTACCTCGCCGTCTGCGGTGCCGCATTCGAGCCCGACCTGTACCGATGCGCCGTGTCGATCTCTGGGATTTTCGACTGGGAACAGGTCATGGACGAGGCGCGCCAGGACAGCTATCTCGACGACCCGGAATACCTGTACCTCCGGCGGCATCTGGGCGACCCGAAGGCCGATCCCAAGAAGTTCGATGCAATTTCACCCCTGCGGCACATCGACAAGGTCAAGATCCCGATCTTTGTGTACCACGGCTACAACGATGCCATCGCCTCCATTGGCGAGTCATCGGCGCTGGTTTCGGCCCTCGAAAAGTACCATGTCCCCTACGAGAAGCACTTTGTTCAGCGGGAGGGACACGGCGTGCACTACATCGACCACCGGATCGAGATTTTCACCGGCGTCGAGGCCTTCCTCGCGAAATACATGGGCAGCGCGCCCACGGCCCAGTCCG
>CAZGOX010000116.1:0-1665 GCA_964527955.1 uncultured Opitutaceae bacterium
CCGCTCGGCGCAGGGTTGGGAATGGTGAAGGTCAGGCTCTGGCTTTCCCCCGGGGCGAGGGCGAGCGACGACGGGGCCACCGTCACGTTCGTCGGGTCGATCCGGAAGGTGCCGATCGGGGAATTCCCGGCGGCGCTTCCCAGCGTGACGGAATAGTTCCTTCCGGCGGGCAGGGCCGGCACAAAGAAGCTGAGCGCGGTCGGGGACAGGTACACGGTGCGAACGCCCGTCCCGTTGAAGCCCACCAGGTCCTGGGGCGTGAAGCCGCGGCCGAACACGCCGACGCGGGCCCCGACCGGGCCGCGGTTCACCTCAAGCGAAAGCACGTAACGGCGGACAATGGACGAGTGAAGCGTGTCGGACCACGACTGGCCGGCGCCCTCGGTGCCGTTGCCCTGCACCTTGAAGTCGACCAGGTAGTAGTAGGCGACCTGATCCCTGCCCGGCGGCAACTGGTAGTCGAATTCATAGATGTCTCCGCCGACCGGGCTCTTCTTCATGTCGAAGATCTGGCCGTCGACCACCAGATGGGAGGTCAGGCTGTCGGGCACGACGGTGTTGCTCTTGGGCACGGCGCGCAGGGTGAAGGTGTAGATCTGCGAGGGGTTCTCCGGCAGCGACGAGGGGGTGAGGTTGGTCAGCGCCACCGTGGCGCAGCCGGGAAGGACCGCGAGGGCCGCAGCGGCCCCGAGCCAGGAGAACAGCTTCCGCGCGGAAAAGGATCGTTTGGCGTGCATTTTGTTACGTTAACTTTCTAATGGACGGTCGGATGACAGGGCAAGCCAAAGGTGTGGCGACGGAACCGCTCGGGCTCTATGTGCACGTGCCGTTCTGCGCGTCCACCTGCGACTTCTGCGCATTTTACCAAACCGAGCCGACAGCGGCCGCGGTCAAGGGGTTCCTATCCGGGGTGGAAAAGGAGGCTGCCCTGGTGACCTGGGAACGCCCGGTGTCGACGGTGTTCTGGGGAGGGGGCACCCCCGGGCTTCTCGCCCCGGGCGACCTTGCCAGGCTCGCGGACACGGTCCTGCGATTTGCCGGCGGACGGCCGGAGGAATGGACCGTGGAGCTGGCCCCGTCCTCGGTCACCGAGAGGAGGCTGGGCGCCCTGCTCGAGGCGGGCGTCACGCGGGTCTCCCTCGGAGTCCAGAGCTTCCAGCCGGGGCTGCTCGAGGCCCTGGGCCGGCAGCACTCGGTCGCGCAGATTGCCCGGGCACATGGGCGCATTCGGGAAGCGGGATTCAAGAGCGTCAACATCGACCTGATGTTCGCCCTGCCGGGACAGACGGCGGAGGGTTGGGCGGAGGACGTGAGGGAGGCCGTCGCACTTTCGCCCGACCATATCTCGACCTACTGCCTCACATTCGAGGAGGACACGGCGCTATGGATCAAGCTTTCGCAGGGGAAGGTGCGCCTCGACCCGGAAAAGGAGGCCCAGTTCTACGAGGCCGCGTGGGCCCAGCTGGCGACAGCCGGATACGAACAGTACGAGATCTCCAACTTTGCCCGTCCCGGGCACGCGTGCGCCCACAATATCAACACCTGGCGCATGGGGGAGTGGATCGGTCTCGGGCCGTCCGCTGCGTCCCAGCAGGGAGGCTGGCGATGCTCGAACCCCGCGGACCTTGCGAAATGGGCGGAGGGCCTTTCCCGCGGCGAGCGCGC
>CAZGOX010000116.1:1765-4888 GCA_964527955.1 uncultured Opitutaceae bacterium
TCCGGGTCCTCCTTGAGGATCTCAAGGTCGGGATCCTGGACCATCCACTCAAAGTCCCGGTACCCGAGCTCCGCCGCCTGCTTGAGGGACTTCAGGGCCGCCGCCTTTCGGCGGCACAGCGCAAGGCTGCAGGCGAGATTGTAGTGCGCGGTCGAATTCCCGGGTTCCAGTTTCACCATGCGCCTGTCCATCCTGAGCCCGTCCACCAGGCGGCCGACCTTCGTGTACAGGCCGCCGAGGATTCCCACCACCTCGGCGTACTTCGGGTCGCGGCGGAGCACCGACTCGAAGAAGACGATCTCGAACGCCAGGTCGCCTGTCTTGTCCTTTGGCATGGTCCTGGGGGCCCCGCGGGCCTCTCAGCCGCGGCGCGGGCACGAGCCGGTGTCGCGCAGGAGATTGCACGTCGCGCTCACCTGGAGCCGCTGCGAGACCGGGGTGAGGCCCAGCTTCGATGAAACCGTGCTCCCATACCACTCCATGAACGGGGCGCTGATCTCGAAGATCCGGTCGCAGTCGGTGCAGACCACCTGCGCCACCTGGGTGCTGTTGCCGGCATTGGGCAGGTAGAACTTCTCGCCCGTGCCGATGTCGACCTCCCTGAGGAGGGCGCTCTCGGTCATGATCGGCAGCGTCCGGTATACGGTGGCCCGCGAGACGGAATCGTCGATCGCCCGTGCGTAGTCCAGGAGCTGTTCCGCCGTGAAATGCTCCTTCCGGCCCAGGGCCGCGTCGAAGATCGCCAGCCGCTGGTCGGTCACGCGCAGGCCGTGCTGGGTAAGGTAGGCCCTGAACTTTTCGCGCGCAGCGGGAATGCTCACGCCTAAAATCTCGCCGGGGGAGGCATTTCTGTCAATGCGTGGATGGTATACCAATGATCGTTGGCGTCCATCCCCTGGCTGGTTTTGACAAGGTGCTCCATTACCGGGTGCCGGAGTCCCTCGAGGCGACCGCCGGCGTGGGGGCGCTCGTGCGGGTGCCCGTCCGCCGCATGCTGCAGCTGGGCATCGTCGGGAGCGTGGGGGCGCCCGCGGACTTTCCCGTCGAGAAGCTGAAGGCGATCGCCGGCGTGGTGTATCCCTTCCCGGCGCTGCCGCCCGACCTCCTGAAGCTTGCCCGGTGGATGGCCGACTACTATGTGGCGCCGCTGGACACGATCATCGAGACCATGATCCCGGCGGCCGTGCGCAGGGGTGCCGGAATCAAGGAGGAAAGGATCCTCAGGCTTGTCCGGGAGCTTTCGACGGAGGAACTCGCGCAGCTCGACAGGCGGGCGCCGAAACAGGCCCGGCTCTACCGATACCTTGCCGGGCACCCGCAGGCGCAACCCCAGGGGCCCCTCCTGGCCCGCCTTGGCGTGGCCGCAGAGGCTGCGACGGCCCTCACGAAGCGGGGCATCCTTCGCTCCGACCTGCACCGCGTGCTGCGCGAGGCGTATTCCGACGACTGGGCGCGGGGCGAACTCGTGGCTGCGCGGCCCCACGAGCTCAACCCCGAGCAGGCCGCGGCCGTGGGGGCCGTGACGGAGGGGCTCGCCGGCGGGAGGTTCTGCACTTGGCTTCTCCACGGTGTCACGGGGTCGGGAAAGACCGAGGTGTACCTGAGGGCCGTCCATACGGCGCTGGAACAGGGAGGGGGCGTGATCCTGCTCGTTCCCGAGGTGGCCCTGACTCCACAGACCGTCGCGCGACTTCGCTCGCGCCTGGAGGCCATTGCGCCGGGTCACCGCTGCGTGGTCTGGCACAGCCACCTCAGCGAGGGCGAGCGCTTCGACGGCTGGCTGGCCCTGGCCACCGGCGAGGCGAGGATCGTGGTCGGCGCGCGCTCGGCGGTCTTCGCGCCGGTGCGGGACCTCCGCCTGCTGGTCGTCGACGAGGAACATGAGCCCGCGTACAAGCAGGACGAGACCCCGCGCTACCAAGGCAGGGACGTGGCCGTGATGCGGGCAAAGATGGCCGGCGCGGCGTGCCTCCTCGGCTCCGCCACCCCTTCGCTGGAAAGCTATGCGAACGCCCAGGCGGGCCGGTACAAGCTCCTCCAGCTCACCCGGCGGATCGACGACAGGAAGCTGCCCCACATTGAGATCGTGGATATGCGGATCGAGTCGGCGCGGCAGCGCGGCTTCGCCGCCCTGTCGCGGCGGCTGGTCGACGCGATGCGGTCCCGGTTTGCCCGGAAGGAGCAGACCATCCTCTTCATCAACCGGCGGGGCTATTCGTCGTCGCTGCTGTGCACGGCCTGCGGGCATGTGGAGGAATGCGAGCACTGCAGCATCGCGCTCACCTACCACCGGACCGACGAGACGCTGCGCTGCCACCTGTGCGGCGACCAGAAGCCGGCGCCCCTGCGCTGCCCGAAGTGCGGGGCCCCGGACATCCGCTGGCGGGGCCTCGGCACCCAGAGGGTGGAGGAGGCGGTCCGGCGGGCGCTCCCCAGGGCCAGGATCGAGCGCATGGACGGCGACACGATGTCCAAGAAGCACCGGTTCCGGGAGCTGCTCGGCGAATTCAGGGTCGGGAAGATCGACGTCCTGGTGGGAACCCAGATGATCGGAAAGGGGCTGGACTTCCCCAACGTGACGCTGGTCGGCCTCGTGGACGCCGACCACTCGATGCATATCCCCGATTTCCGGGCCAACGAGCGCACGTTCCAGCTCATGGTGCAGGTGGCGGGCCGCTCGGGCCGGGGCGACCGGGCGGGCGAGGTCATCGTGCAGACGTTTGCGCCCCACTCGGCGCCGATCCAGTTCTCGAGGCACGCGGATTTCACGGGGTTCGCGGCCGAGGAGCTGAAGCAGCGCAGGGAATTCGGTTACCCGCCGTACCGGCACGTGATCCACCACCTGTTCCGCGGTCCCAACCCGGAAAAGCTCAAGTACTTCGCCGAGCAGTGGGCCAATCACGTGCGGCCGGTGCTCGGGGCGCGGGCGGAGCTGCGGGGGCCCGTCGCCTCGCCAATCGAGAAGATCAAGGACCAGTACCGCTGGCAGCTGTGGTACTTCACGTCCAACCCGACCCGCGTCGGGGCCGAGCTCGCCCGGCTGCGCGCGGATTTCGCCTGGCCCGAAGACATCGTGCAGGTGATCGATGTCGATCCCATGAATTTGGTTTGAAAAAAGGCCCC
>CAZGOX010000116.1:4988-7860 GCA_964527955.1 uncultured Opitutaceae bacterium
GGGCAGGCGCCGCCTGCTCGCCCAGGCCGCCGAGATCGACCTCGGCGAGGTTTCCCGCCTTGCCTCGAAGCTCGGCGCCGCAGGGGCGGCGGCTGTGGCGGACCTGCGCGGCCTCGCCCCGGCGCCCTATGAGAGACTGCCCGAGGCGGGCGGCGACCGGGCCGCCTGGGCCAGGGCCGCGGCCGCCGGTGCGGCGGCGCTCGAGCGGGGACGGGTCGCCGCGTTCACGGTCGCGGGAGGGCAGGGGACCCGGCTGGGCTACGACGGCCCAAAAGGGACCTTTCCCGTGACCCCTGTCACAAGGAAACCCCTGTTCCAAGTGTTCGCCGAGAAGATCCTGGCCGCCGGGCGGCGCCACGGCCGCCCGCTGCACTGGTTCATCATGACGAGCCACCAGAACCACGAGGCCACCGAGGCATTTTTTGCGGAGCGCCGCTGCTTCGGCCTCGACCCGGCGCGCGTGCACTTTTTCCGCCAGGGCCGCATGCCCGCGGTGGACGACGGGGGGCGGATCCTGCTCGAGGCGCCGGACGCGATCGCGCTTTCGCCCGACGGCCACGGCGGATCGCTGCGCGCCCTCGAGCGGAGCGGGTCCCTCGACCTCATGTCGGCGGAGGGCATCGACACCCTCAGCTACTTCCAGGTCGACAACCCGCTGGTCCGCTGCGTCGACCCGGCCTTCATCGGCTGGCACCTGCTCTCCGGTTCCGAGATGTCGAGCAAGATGATCCCCAAGAGTTATCCCGAGGAGAAGCTGGGGCACTTCTGCATCCGCGACGGGAAGCTGGTCGTGATCGAGTATTCCGACCTGCCGATCGAACTGCAGAGGGAGACCGACGGAAAGGGGAGCCTGCGCTTCCTCGCCGGGAGCATCGCGATCCACATCCTCGACCGGGAGTTTGTGCGCAGGACCGCCGCGGGCGACGCCCGCCTGCCCTGGCACTTGGCCCGCAAGAAGATCCCGGCCGTGGATGCCGCGGGAAGGACCGTGAAGCCGGACAGGCCGAACGGGGTGAAGTTCGAGATGTTCGTCTTCGACGCCCTGCCGCTCGCGAGGAATCCCCTCGTCATCGAGACGCGGCGCGAGGACGACTTTTCGCCGGTCAAGAACGCAGAGGGGGTCGATTCCCCCTCCACGTGCCGGGACGACCAGTTGAGGCAGTTCACCAGGTGGCTGCTGGCCGCCGGCGCCCGCGTCCCGGTCGACGCCACGGGGCTCCCTGCCTTCGGCCTCGAGATTTCGCCATTGTTCGGGGAAGATGAAGAGTCCTTCATCGAAGGATGGAATCGGCTCGCCCAGAAGCCTGAAATCGTGCCCGATTTCTATCTCGAATGACCGCCGCCGCCGCCACGACCGCCCTCGCAAGGATCCAGGCCGCAGGCGCGGAGGGGAAGCTGCTGGCCTCGTCCGTCGCGAACCTCGAGGCGTTCCTTGCGGCCGGCCTTCCCGGATGGGCCCAGGACAGCATTGCTGAACTCGTCGAGAGGGAGGCGTGGCCCGAGCTCAACGACCGGTTTTACCGCTACCTGGAGTTCGGGACCGGCGGCATGCGCGGCAGGACGATCGGCCGGGTGACGGCGGTGTCCGAGACGGGAACGCCGGACGAGATGGGAACCCCTGCGCACGCGGCCGTGGGCAGCAACCTGCTGAATGACTTCACGCTGGTCCGGGCGACGGTCGGGCTGTTCCGCTACACTTCGGCCTACCTTCGCGCCAAGGGATCCGCAGCCGCGCCGAGGCTTGTGGTGGCCCACGACGTCCGGCACTTTTCCCGGCACTTCTGCGAGCTCGCGGCGTCCACGTGGACGCGCCTTGGCGGGAAGGCGTTCATCTTCAATGGCCCGCGGTCGACCCCGCAGCTCAGCTTCAGCGTCCGGTGGCTGAAGGCGCACGCCGGCATAGTCATCACCGCAAGCCACAATCCCCCCCACGACAACGGATTCAAGGCCTACTTCGAGGACGGGGGGCAGGTGGTCCCCCCCCACGACACGGGCATCGTCGCCGAGGTGAACGCCGTTCCCATCGCGGGGCTCGCCGCGTTCCTGGAGAAGGATCTCGCGGGCACGACCCAGCTCGGGTGGGACGCGGACGACACCTACATCGGGGCGGCCTCCAAGGCCGTGCTGGATCCGGGGGCCTTTGGCACCGCGAGGCTTCGCGTGGCGTACACGAACATCCATGGAACCGGGGGGGTTCACTGCCCGCCCCTGCTCATCCATGCCGGCTGCGAGGTGTTCCAGGTGCTCGACCAGCTGTCCTTCGATCCGAGGTTCCCGACCGTCCGGTCGCCAAACCCGGAGGATGCCGCCGCGCTCTCCAAGGCCGTTGCTCTGGCCAAGGCCGAGAACTGCGACCTGGTGCTCGCGACCGACCCCGATTGCGACCGCATGGGAACCGCCGTGCGCACGCGGGACGGAGACATCGTGCTGCTCAGCGGAAACCAGGTGGGCGCGCTGCTCGCCGACTACCGCCTGCGGCGGTATCGCGAAATGGGGCTGATCCCTTCCGGGGGCTCGGACCGGGTGGCCCTCATCAAGACCTTTGTGACGACCGGTCTCCAGGACTCGATCGGGCGCGGTTACGGGGTCAAGGTCGTGAACACGCTCACCGGGTTCAAGTGGATCGGCGCCAAGCTCCTCGCCTACGAAAAGCAGCTCAGGAAGGCCATGGGGCCGGGCTTCGACTACGACTCAGAGTCCCTCGAGAGCCGGGCGAAGCTTCTCCAGCAGCACAGCACGTTCTACGCGTTCGGGTGCGAGGAGAGCTACGGCTACCTGCCGAACGACCTCGTCCGGGACAAGGACGGAAATTCGGCGTGCCTCATCTTCGCGGAGCTCTGCGCCTGGGTGAAGGGGCGCGGCATGACGGTGC
>CAZGOX010000117.1:0-7815 GCA_964527955.1 uncultured Opitutaceae bacterium
ACGGCGAAGGCAAGCCGCACGTGCATGCCGCTCGAGTAGCGCTTCACCGGAGTGTCGATGAATTGCTCCACGCCCGCGAACGCCACGATCTCGTCGAACTTGTCCCGGATCTCCGCCCGGGTCATGCCGAGGATTGCGCCGTTGAGGAACACGTTTTCCCTCCCGGTCAGCTCGGGATGGAAGCCGGTCCCGACCTCGAGGAGCGAGGCCACGCGCCCGCGCAGCCGTGCGAGCCCGCTGGTCGGCTCCGTGATCCTGCTCAGGATCTTGAGCAGCGTGGACTTTCCGGCGCCGTTGCGCCCGACGATCCCGAGGACCTCCCCGGGCTGCACGGTGAACGAGACGTCCTTCAGGGCCCAGAAGTCCCGTGAACTCGCGGTGGATGCGGCGTCCGCGAGCGGGCGCCGCAGCGTGGAAAGGATTCCCTCCCAGCGCCGCACGAGTTCGTCCCTGATCGAGGTCGACCCTATCCGGCCCAGCCGGTAGCGCTTCGAGAGATTCTCGATCTCGATGATCGGGCGGCTCATATCACGTCGATGAAGTTGCGCTCGACGCGCCGGAACATGAGCGCGCCTCCCACGGCGAGGATCAGGGTCGTTCCGAGCGAGATGAAGAAGAGCGGCAGGGTCGGGGTGCCGGCGCCGAGGAGCATCTGGCGGATCGCCTCGATGGGAAAGGTCAGCGGATTTGCAGCCGCGGCCCAGTACAGGCGGGCGGGGACGCGGGTCAGCGGGAACACGACCGGCGAGGCGTACATCCACAGCTGGAGAAGGAACGTCGCCAGGACCGCGAAGTCCCGGAACTTGGCGGTGAGCGCGGTCACCCAGAGGCCGATGCCGATGCTCAGGATGGCCACCTGCAGAAGGGCCAGGGGCAGGAGCCACGCCGTCGCATGGAGATGAAAGGTGCCCGCCCTCGGGCCGGTTTTCTCCAGCGCGAAGATCACGAAAAAGGTGGCCACCTGTATGCCAAGCGCGACCAGGTTCGAGAGGGCGGCCGCCAGGGGGACGATCAGGCGGGGAAAGTACACCTTGCCGAACATGCTCGCGTTGGCCAGGAAGGTGTTCGAGGTCGACTGGAACGTCTGCGCGAAATAATTCCAGGGCAGCTGCCCGCAGAGGTAGAATAGGGAAGAGGGAACGCCGTTGGTTGGGATCCTGGCCACCCTGGAGAAGATCGCCACGAAGATCACCGTGGTGAGCACCGGCTGGATGACGTACCACAGTGGGCCGAGGACCGTCTGCTGGTAGCGCGCCACGATGTCGCGCCTGGCCAGGAGCCAGAGCAGGTCCCGGTACGAGTACAGCTCGCGCCAGGAAAACCAGCGCCAGCCCCGGGTTGGCTGGATGACAATCTCCAGGCCCGCGGCCGGGTCGGTGGGGAGGGGCTTAGGGATCAAGGGGAAGCTGGGACCGTTCGAATAACAACGCGCGCGCCGGGAGGGACAATCAAATTGTTAGGTACGAGGAGAGGCGCTCCTTGAACCTTGCGAATGAGAACTGCTCCGCCCTCGCGAGCATCGGCGCCTGGCTCCAGGGGCGGCGAAGCGCCGTGACGCAGGCCGCCGCGATCTGGGAGATGTCCCCATAGTCAGCGAGCACGCCGGTGTCTTCCGTGATGATCTCCGGTGTGGCCCCGGCGCGGGCGCCGACGCAGGGCCGGCCCCTCGCCATCGCCTCGATGTAGACCAGGCCGAATCCCTCGCTCTTGCTCGGCAGGGCGAACACCCTGCAGGAGCCGAGAAGCTCGTCCAGCTGCAGATCCGGGATCGCCCCGAGGAACTCCACGGCCCCGCTTGCGATCAGCCCGGCCTGGTGCGCGTTGCCCTGAAGCCGGGGCAGGTCATCCCCACGGCCGACGACGAGGAGGCGCGCATTGGGGATCTGCCTGACCACTTCGGGCATGGCCGCGATCAGGTGCTCCACCCCCTTGTACCTGTTGCCGTAGGTCAGCCGGGACACGGTCACGATCACCGGGGCGCACTCCGCGGGCGGGACACCGGCCCTGATCTTGAAATACGGGTCCAGCGCATTGGGCAGCACGGTGACCCGGTCGGCCGGCAACCCGGTCCGCGCGAGCACCTCCCGGCGCGTGAATTCGCTGACGCAGAGGATGCCGGCCGCGCCGCGCATGGCCAGGCGCTCGGCGAGGTTGAAACTGCGCCACACCTCGATCCCGTGCGCCACAAGGTAATACTTGAGCCTCGGATTCGCGATCTTGGCGAGCCACGCCACCGGCAGCTGCGCCACATGTCCGCAGATGATCACCCTGCACTGCCGTCCCTTCTTCACCGCCGCGCGGGTGAATCGGAGCTTGTCCCGGCTGCACACATACCAGTCCTCCAGGTTGTCGTTCGCATACCTGCGGATGTCGTTGGAGTCGAGAATCGGGTCGTTCAGGCTGACCAGCTTCACGCCGAAGTTCTTCTCCTCGGCCAGCTCGCACATGGCCTTGAGATACAGGCTCAGCATCCTGGAAATTCCCCCCAGCGAGGAAAACAGCTCGGGGGACAGGAGCATGGCCAGGAAGCGATAGTTGGGTTTGTCCGTCCGCTCCGGGCGGAGGAAGGAGACCGGCGCAGGAGACGGTGGCGGCGCCGGCTTCGGGCGAGCCTGCGGCGTAGGCGGCGGGACCGGCTTCGGAGGGGGCTCCGCCGGCGGGACGGGCACGCTTGCCTTCGATGGGGCGGGTGGCGGCGGAGGTGGGGGCGGCGGCTCCGGCGCCTTCTTCTCGGCGACGACGACGGGCCGGGAAACCTTGACCTCCTGCGGGGCCGGCTGCCTCCGGTTCACGAAGTGGACGAGGACCGCCATGCTCCATACCCTGGACCACTCGCGCGGATCCTCGTGCGAGAGGAAATTCTTCCAGATGGCCTGGGTCGCGTCCGCCGCAAAAAGCCCGCTGCGGTTGATGCTCGCCTGGGTGAAGGTGTCATCGATGAAGGGGCGAAGCTCGCGTTTCATCCAGACAGCGAAGGGCAGGGTGAACCCCTGCTTGCGTCGCTCGCGCAGCCCGGGGGGCAGCAGGTCGGCGACTGCCGCGGCCAGCGCGTCCTTGGGGTGCCCGGGAGTGTCCTTCCAGGCCGTCGGCTGGTGGGAGAGCCACTCGAAAAGCGGCCGGTCCACGAACGGCACGCGCATCTCGAGCGAATGGCGCATGCTCATCACATCGCTGTCGCGCAGCAGCACGTTGGCCATGTAGGTGCGCAGTTCCCAGGCGCTGATCTGCTCAAAGGTGCTGCGGCCCTGCAGGTCGCCCCTCAGCTCGGAGAGCTCCGGGTGAAAGGGCGGCCGGTTCTTGAGCGCCTCGCGGGACTCCGGCCCGAGCAGCGACCTGACCTGCAGGACCGAAAACACCCGGCGCTGAAGCGAATTGAGCTCGTGGATGTCGTGGGCGTTGACCAGGAAGTCCGCCAGCTTCTGGCGCCTGGTGTCGCCGCGGTTCAGCCGCGAGACGATCGGCATTCTCAGGGCCCGGGGCAGGCTGCGCCAAATGCCGAGCCATCCGGCCAGCCGGGGGAGGTCGCGGAAGGAAGGGTACCCGCCAAAGAGCTCGTCTCCACCCAGGCCCGAGAGGGCGACCGTCACGCCTCCGGCGCGGGCCGTCTGGCTGATGTAGTAGGTGTTGACCCCGTCCCCGGTCGGCTGGTCGCAGGCTGCGAGGAAGGATTCCATGTTGGCGGCGACCTCCTTCCCGGTCAGCACCCGGGTCGTGTGCTCCGTGCCGAAATGCCGGGCGGTGGCCTCGGCGGCGCCCGCCTCCGAATACTCGCCTTCCTCGAACGCCAGTGAGAACGTCCGCAGCCGGGTGCCGGCGGCGCGCGTCATGAGGCCGACGATCGCTGCCGAATCGAGTCCGCCCGAGAGGAATGCCCCCACGGGGACATCGGCAGCCACATGGGCCCGGATGGTGTCCTCAAGCCTGACCCGCAGTTGCCGGGTGAATTCATCACGGGAACTGCACGGGCGTATGCCGTCGGGTGCCGACTTGAATGTCCACGCGCGCCGGGTCGTGAGCCGGCCGTCCCGAAACACAGCGATGTCCCCGGGCTGCAGGCTGAAGATACCGCGGTAGATGGTCCACGGCGCGGGCACCGCGAACCAGGCGAGGTAGTCGGAGACCGAGAAGGAGTCGACCTCCGCGGAAAAGGAGCCGGCAGCAATCAGCGCGTTGAGCTCCGAGGCGAACAGAAGCCGGTCCCCGTCGTTTCGATAGTAGAGCGGCTTGATGCCGAAGGGGTCCCGGGCCAGGTGGAGCGAATCCTTTTCCGCGTCCCAAACGGCAAAGGCGAACATGCCCCGCAGCCTGCCCAAACACTCCTCGCCCCAGCGCTCCCACGCGGCGAGCAGGACCTCCGTGTCGCAGTTTGTCCGGAATTCCCTCCCGTGGGAGGCAAGCTCCTTGCGCAGCTCCAGGAAATTGTAGATGGCCCCGTTGAAGACCAGGGTGAAGCGCCCGTCCGGGCTGAACATCGGCTGGTGGCCGTTGGCGGGGTCGAAGATGGCCAGCCGGCGCATGCCGAGCGTCGCGATCCCCCGAGAGTCGGTACCCGCGTCGTCAGGCCCGCGGTGGATCATGGCGTTGCACATTCGGTTCACCGCTTCCAAGCGGGCCTCCGGCCCGGTCTTTGGGTCAACGAATCCAGCGATGCCGCACATGCGTAAAAAAATGCTATCTAACTTGTTGGAAAGCTTCGCCCCGCCACTTCCCGGCTGAAAGCGGCTGGGCAGCCGAGGTTGACTCGGGCAGCCGAAATGGGCCGGGGAGGGGCAAACCCCCGGCGCAACTCACTCCAAGGCAAATTCCTCGGAGACGCAATCCCTCCGGAATACGAAGTTTCACGCATGGTCTGGGATTGGGGATCCGCGGATTAGGGATGGGCTGTGCCGACTTGTGAATCCCGAAGTTGGCTTCTCCCTGCAATTTACTTCAATGCAATTTCCGTCTCGCCATCGCGGTTTCAAGGTCTTCCCAATCCCAAGGCCTAACAGGGCGTTGTTTTTCAACACCCTGCTAAACCGCACTCATGTCCCCACTCGAAAAACTCCAGCAGCAGTTGAAGCAGCTGCCCGGCCTGGGGTACCGCTCCGCAGAACGGATCGCACTTCACCTCGTCGTGGAGCATCCCGAGAGTCTTCCCGTCCTTGTGGTCGCCCTCGAGGAGGCGGCCCGGGGTTCGAGGCGCTGTCGCCGGTGCGGAAACCTGGCCGAGGGAGACCTCTGCCCGGTCTGCGCCGACGGCAGGCGAAACCACAGGCTGGTCTGTGTCGTGGAGCGTGTGCCCGACCTCGTGGCTCTGGAGCGGAGCGGAGCGTGGCCGGGAGCGTACCACGTCCTGCACGGCAGGCTCTCCCCGATGCACGGCGTCGGCCCGGAGGACCTGAACTGCGCCGCCCTGTTCGCCCGCGTCGAGGCGGGCGAGGTCGATGAGATCATCCTCTCGCTGGCGAATGATGTCGAGGGCGAGGCGACGTGCCACTACCTCACAAGCCACATGCCGTCGAAGCCCGGCGTGAAGGTCACGCGCATCGGCTTCGGCCTTCCGAGCGGGGGAGGAGTGCTGTACGCCGACGCGGTCACGCTCAAGAGCGCCCTGGACGGGCGTCGCGGGTACCAATGAAGGATGAGGTCAAGATGGCCGGGGCGGCCGTGGCCCTCCGCTCCGCGCTCCTCGCGATGGTGTTCGCGGTGCGGGGCGACGACTGGAGCCACTATCTGTCCAACTGTGACGGACCTTCCTTCCTCGCGGTGGGCAGGGTCATCTACGGGCTCGCGCCGAGATCCGCGCTCAAGCTGTACGATTCACGGGTCTTTCCAGGCTGGCCGCTGGCCTTCGGGTGGATGTCCAGGCTTGGAATCCCTGACCAAGGCGTCCTGGTCCTGACCGTCGCGCTCGCCGCGCTTGTCCCGGTGCTGTTCTACAGGCTGACACGGGACAGGACACTCTCCTGGTACCTGGTCTACTTTCCGCCGGCGTGGCTGGTCGCAAGCGCGTACCCAATCAGCGAGGCTGCGTACCTGGCCGCCATCCTCGCCGGGTTGCTGGCACTCAAGGCGAATCGGCCCGCGCTCGCCGGGGCGGTGGGGGGCCTGCTGGTCGTGCTCCGGGCCTTTGGCATCGCATGGTTTGGCGGCATCATCCTGGGGCTCATCGCCGGTGCGCGGAGGATCGGCTGGGCGGCCATCGCCTGCGCGCTCGTGGCAGCAGTCCCCATGGCCGGGCTGTTGTTCCTGAACTGGAGGCTCTACGGCGACGTCCTGTACCAGCTTCACGTGTACGGGCGTCCGCTCGTCGAACTCAACATTCCGCCGGACCTGGCCGCGAGCCTGCACAATCCATCGGGGCACTGGGGCCCGCCCTTCCGCCACCTCCTCCTTACACCGTGGCTCGTCCATGTCCCCCTTTGGAAGACCCTCTACATCTATGCGCACGTTCCCGTGGTGCTGCTCCTCGCTTGGCGGGGTTGCGCCTACCTCCTCAGGGGGGCGCGGGGGGAAGCATGGGAAACCGCCCTGGTCGCGGGTTTCCTCATGAACACCGCGCTGATCGTCTGCGCAGGCCCCTATTGGGGGTTTGAGAGCTTCGACCGCTATTTCATCTGGGGGATTCCCGGGGCCCTGTGGCTGGCCCGCCCATGGCTGGGCGGCTGCCCACGATGGCACTGGATCCTGTTTCCGGTCAGCATGGCCATGGCCTTGTACTCCATGGCGGCGCACACCGCCCACTGACGGTGTCCTCAGCGGCCCTTGCCAAACTCCGCAAGCGCCGCGTCCAGCCCCCGGCTGTAGGCGCCTATGAGCCGGTCCCATGACGCGTTGACCGAATCGTCGATCTGCCGTCTCGACGGATCCGCGTCGAACCACGCGATCGTCCTTGCAATGCCGTCCCTGAACCGGGTGGTGGCCTCAAAGTCGGGCACGAAGCGGCGGATCTTTGCGTTGTCAAAGAGCGCCGAGTGGGACTTGTCGCCCTGCAGCCCCCCGAGGTGATCTGGGAGGCACGCGCTGATGAAGTCGGTCGCGATGTGCACGAGCTTCGGAGACCGGACGCCGGCGGCGTCCGCCGTCTGCTCGTAGATCTGGTTCCAGGTGAGGGCCTCGTCCGACGTGATGTGAAACGCGTGGCCGATCGAGCCGCGATGCCCGAGCAGCCCGACGAAGCCCTTTGCGAAGTCCGTGTTGTGCGTGATGGTCCAGAGCGAGAGCCCGTCCCCCTGAACGATCACCGGCAGGCCTTTCCTCATCCGGTCCACGGCCGTGTAACTCTTCGTCCAGCTGTTGACCGAGAGGGGTATCACCAGATTGCCGTAGGTGAGCGAGGGCCGGATCACCGTGGCCGGGAATCCCTCGTCGCGGTACGCGTGGGCGAGGAGCTCCTCGCACGCGATCTTGTCCCGCGAATACTGCCACCATGGATTCGCGAGCGGGGTCGACTCCGTGACAAGATAGTGGGTCAGCGGCTTCTGGTAGGCGCTCGCCGAGCTGATGAAAAGGTACTGGGATGTCTTGCCCCTAAACAGGCGGATCCGCTCCTCGACCATGGCCGGCGTGAACGCGAGAAAGTCCGCCACGACGTCCCACGACCGGTTCCCGATCGCCGCGGAGACCGCCGCGAAGTCGCCGATGTCCGCGGTGATCTGGTCCGTTCCAGGCACCTTTCCCCGGAGCGAACGGTTGAGCACCGTGACTTCGAAGCCGCGCGCGAGGGCCAGGTCCACGCACGCCGTGCTGATGATGCCCGTTCCACCGATAAACAAGACTTTCATGGCAACGCCGACGCAGACACCTCGGCACGGGAGAGTCAAGGTAGGGACG
>CAZGOX010000118.1:0-1096 GCA_964527955.1 uncultured Opitutaceae bacterium
ACTCGGCGGGAAAGATCTTGATCACGTCCGCGCCGGCGTCCCAGGCGGCGCAGGCCTCGGTGGGGGTCAGCGCGCCGCAGAGCACCGCCACGCCCTCCCTGCGGCAGGCGGCGATGACAGGCAGGCGAACGGCCGGCGTCACTATAAACTTCGCTCCGGCTTTGATGCCGGCCAGGGCCGACTCGGCGTCGAGGACCGTCCCAAGCCCGATCAGGACCGACGGTAGCTCGCGGGAGACCCTTGCAACCATTTCGATCGCACCGGGCGTGGTCATCGTGAGCTCGATGGCGCCAATCCCCCCGACTTCGAGGGCCCGGGCGCATTCGACGAGGCTTTCCGAGCTGTCGGCCCTGATGAGAGCAACGATCTTGAGGGCCCTGATTCTGGACAGGACGTCGGACTTGCTCATGGAGCTAGGATCGGTTTTGCAGCGCAGGAGTCGAACCCAATTCGGTTGCCGTGCCGGCGGCTAATGAGGCTCGCTCGCGGGAATCCAGCCCGAGGCGGCGAGAAAATGGCGCAAGTCCGGGTCGTCCGCCGAGAGGGGCGGGAGCCACAGGCGCAGGAGCGTGCGATCCCACCACAGCTTCTGTGGGTTGCCGGGTGGCATGAAGCGGTACTGGTACAGGGCGGCCCGGATGTACCGTGGAGGGTGGTCTGGAAACGGATTGTCCGCGAAGAGGCTCAGCGCCCCGGGATCGTTGTGAAGAAGCTTCCAAACCAAGTGGGCGGTCCAAGGGTATTCGTCGAACGAGCCCATGGCAGCGAACCACATCTGCCAGTCGAGACGCAGCTGGTACGGCGCCACCTGCGGGGGCCTCCTGTCGAGGTCGACGGGAAGACCCTTGTAGTGGTAGGGTTTCCACTCGGCTGAGGGCAGATCCACGGCGTCCGAGTTTGTCCCCTCAAAGACGATGTTGTACCGCTCCCGGCCGACGGTCCCAAAGGCCCCGTACGTGTTCACCAGGTCGAGCGAATCGAAGGACGTGTTCATGGCCTGGTGGGACGAGAGGAGGTTCGTCACCGGGCCAAAGCTGAGGATCGCGACCAGTCCCGTCACCGCCCAGGCCGAGATGCGCATGGGCCGGCTCAGCTC
>CAZGOX010000118.1:1196-4850 GCA_964527955.1 uncultured Opitutaceae bacterium
GCCGAGCAGCCTCAGCAGCACAAAGCGGGTCAGCCAGTAGGTGGAACCCGGCTTTTCCATGGCCGTTTGGGGAACTAGGGAATGCGCAGTTCCATCCCGATCTTCAAGGGGGTGTTTGCGCTCGGAAGCTGGTTGCGGTTTGCCTCGAGGAGTTCGCGCCACTTGGACCGGTTGCCATAGTATTTTTGCGCGAGGCTGTAGAGGGTGTCGCCCTTGGCCACCGTATGGGTCCGGGCCTCTGCGGGTTTCGCCGGCGCGGCCTGTGCCGCCGCGGGAGGATTGTCGGCCGGCCCCAGGGAGGCGTCGGCCTCAAGGGGGGCGGGCTTGATCGGCGACTGGCTGTCCGCCTGCGGCGGCGCCGCGGCCGGCGCGACAAACAGGGGGGAGGCCGCGCGATCGGACGTCGCGGATCCGTCCCCGGCCACGTGGGGTACCGGCGCCGGCTGCCCCGCCCGGAGCGCGGTGATCTCCGCCCTCAGGTCCTCGTTCTCCCTCTGCAGGGACTCGATCTGGCCGCCCTGGTCCAGGCGCGCCGCCTGGCTGTCCAGGGGCTGGCCGGGAAGGGTTCGGGCAAATTCGCGCTTGGCCGTGTCGACGAGCCCCCGGACCAGGCCCGCCTGCCGGGAGTTGGGCTCCAATTCCAGGTACTTCCGAAAGTAGTAGATCGCCTCGATCGGGTCATGAATGTGCTCCAGGTAGATCAGCCCGACCTCGAGGTGGGACTCCGGCGCCTGATCCCCCCGGACCGCGATCACCTTCAGGTAGGCCGCGAGCGCCTCCTGCGTGCGGCCCTGCCGGTTGAGTTCCTGCCCCTCGCGGAAGAACGTCTCATCGGTCTCGGCGGAGACGGCGTAGGAATCGCGCCCGCAGCCGGCTCCCCCAAGCAGTGCGCAGAGGGCAACCAGGCCAAAGGTGATCAGGCGCACAGTCATCGTCCGGGAAAGAGATTGAACGGTCGGAAACGGCCCGTAAAATCCGCTGTCTCATTCCATGACTCAAACCCTAAATGGCCGTTAACCCAAAAACCATCCTCGCACGAGCCCGCGCCTGCATCCGCCTGGAGGAGGCCGCGCTCGAGGAGACGGCCAAGGGGCTGGGCCCCGAGTTCGTGGACACGGTCCGCGCCGTCGAGTCGGCCGTCGGGGCCGGCGGCAAGCTGATCCTGAGCGGCGTCGGCAAGTCGGCCCACGTGGCCCAGAAGATTGCGGCGACCTTCAACAGCACGGGCGTCTCCTCCTGCTTCCTCGATCCGACCCAGGCGCTGCACGGCGACCTCGGCCTGTGCGCCGGGGGCGACCTGGCCATCCTGCTCAGCAACAGCGGGCAGTCCGACGAGATCCTGCGGCTCCTGCCCCTTCTGCGGCGCTTCGGCCTTGCGATCGTCGCCTTCACCGGAAACCCGGCCTCCGACCTCGCCCGAAGCGCGGACCACCGCCTGCTCTACCGCGTGGCCCGCGAGGCCTGCCCGCTCAAGCTCGCCCCGACCGCAAGCACGACCGCGGCGCTCGCCCTCGGCGACGCCCTGGCGATGGTCCTCCTCGAGGCCCGGGGACTCACCCGGGAGGACTTCGCGCAGTACCATCCGGCCGGCAACCTCGGCCGGGTGCTGCTCCTGCGCGCGAGGGACATCATGCGCACGGGCGACCGCCTGCCGGCCGCCCCCCACACGGTCACGACCCAGGACGCGATCCTGGCCATGACAAAGGCCAGGAGCGGAAGCATCGCGCTCGTCCACCCGCGCAGCGGCCGGCTGACCGGCATCTTCACCGACGGGGATTTCCGGCGCGCCGCGCTCTCGGGCCCGGGCTTCCTCTCCGTGCCTGTATCCAACTTCATGACACGGTCGCCCAGGACGATCCGGGACGACGCCCTCGGGGTCGACGCGCCGCGACTCTTCGAGCTGCACAAGATCGACGACCTGATCGTCGTGAACGCCCGGGGCGTCCCCGTGGGCCTGATCGACATCCAGGACCTGCCGAAGTTCAAGATCGTTTGAGTTCCGGGGCATCCGGCATGACCTTTCACCATGGCAAACCCTCCCCCGTTCCTCTACCAGGACCCATTGCCACTCGGCGCCGACGGCACCGAGTACCGCCTGCTCTCGAAGGAGGGCGTCTCGCCGGGCTCCTTTGAGGGCAGGGAGATCCTGAAAGTCGACCCCGAGGCCCTTGCCTTCCTCGCGCAACAGGCCTTCCGGGACAACGCCTTCCTGCTCCGCACGAAGCACCTGAAGCAGGTGGCCGCGATCCTGGACGACCCGGAGGCGTCCACGAATGACCGCTATGTGGCGCTCACGCTGCTGAAGAATGCGGAAATCTCCGCCGAGGGCATCCTCCCCTTCTGCCAGGACACCGGCACCGCGGCGATCTTCGCCAAGAAGGGGCAGGCCGTCTGGACCGGAGCCAACGACGCCGAGTACCTCAGCCGGGGCGTCTACGAATGCTACACCCGCGAGAACCTGCGGTATTCCCAGGTGGCTCCGCTCGATCTCTGGCGCGAGGTCAACACCGGCACCAACCTCCCGGCGCAGATCGACATCCACGCCACCGAGGGCTCCTCGTACGAATTCCTGTTCGTGGCGAAGGGCGGGGGCTCCGGGAACAAGATGCTTTTCTTCCAGGAGACCAAGGCGCTGCTCAACCCGAAGAGCCTCGAGGCCTGGATCACCCAGAAGCTGCCCTACCTGGGAACCTCGGCCTGCCCTCCCTACCACCTTGCGTTTGTCATCGGAGGAACCAGCGCCGAGGCCTGCATGAAGACCCTCAAGCTCGCCTCGGCGAGGTATCTGGACGCGCTGCCGACCAGCGGCAACGAGCACGGCCGGGCCTTCCGGGACCTCGAGTGGGAGGGCAAGATCATGGAAATCGCCAGGAAGAGCGGCATCGGGGCCCAGTTCGGAGGCAAGTACTTCGCGCTCGACGTCCGGGTGATCCGCCTGGCGCGGCACGGGGCGAGCTGCCCGGTCGGCATGGGCGTGTCGTGCAGCGCGGACCGGAACATCAAGGCCAAGATCACCAGGGACGGCATCTTCCTCGAGAAGCTCGAGACAAACCCGGGCCAGTTCATCCCGGCGGACCAGCGGGCGCTGAAGGACGGCACGATCGTCCAGATCAACCTGAACCGCCCGATGGCTGACGTCCGCGCGGAATTATCCCGTTATCCCGTGACCACGCGCCTTTCGCTCACGGGCTCGCTCATCGTCGCGCGGGACGCCGCCCATGCGAAGCTGAAGGAGCGGGTGGACGCCGGCCTCGGGCTTCCGCAGTACTTCAAGGACCACGCCGTCTACTACGCGGGCCCTGCCAAGACGCCGACCGGGTACGTGTCCGGGTCCTTTGGTCCGACCACCGCGGGCCGGATGGATGCCTATGTGGACTTGTTCCAGTCCCAGGGAGGATCGCTCATCATGCTGGCCAAGGGCAATCGCAGCAAGGCCGTCACCGACGCCTGCAAGAAGCACGGCGGATTTTACCTCGGGTCGATCGGCGGGCCCGCGGCGATCCTCGCCAAGGAGAACATCCTCAAGGTGGAGGTGCTTGAGTACGCGGAGCTGGGGATGGAGGCGGTCTGGAAGATCGAGGTGAAGAATTTCCCGGCCTTCATCCTGGTCGACGACAAGGGCCACGACTTCTTCGCGGACTCCTGCGGCATCTG
>CAZGOX010000118.1:4950-7743 GCA_964527955.1 uncultured Opitutaceae bacterium
AATTTGATCGAGACGGCGGTTGCGCCGACGCCGTAGCGGCTCATCTGCTCGTAGAGACGGTCGTCCGAAAGGCGGCTGGCGAGGCGCTCGCTGACGCGCTCGGAAAATCCGCCACCTGTCGCCACGGCCGGTGCGGCGCTTGCCATCAGGCGGGAGCGGCGTTCCTCGGAGGGCGTGGTCATGTTGGCCAGCGGCTCGTCCATCTGGGCGGCCAGGGAGGCCGCCTGGGGCTCAAACCCCGTGTGAAGGCCTGCGAACTCGCCCCCCATGGTCCCATTCATCCTAGCAGCAGCAAGGGTCGCCGCGATCAGGCGGGCGGAGGGCCGGAGAGAAGCGTCGTCGGACTGGCTTGAAGCCAGCTCCAAACCCGCGTGCGAAACCCGCTCGGCCGAGACGGCGGCAACCGTGGCTGCCATGCGACTTGGGATGGCCGCGGTGGCCGGTTTGGTGGCGGCGGAAGCCACTCTCGCAGATGCAAACTGGGCGTCGGACCGAACCATGTCGGCGACTTGGATCCGCGCGGACCCGGGTGCATTCGCCGCGAATGCGTGAAACTCGTGGTAGCCGAAGAAGGAAGCCACCGCCAGCGCCGCCACGGAACCGATCTGGCGGTTGTGGCGAAGCGCAAACACATAGACCTTGGGGAAGGTGCACCACCAAGGCCTTTTCTCGACAATCGCAGCCAGTTGCCTTCCGCGAAGGTCGGCCTCGAACCGAGTCCAGAACTCAGGGCCGGGGGTCTCCGCGCGCTTCAGGCGCAGCAGGCTCTCCAGTGTCGGGGGTTCTTTCCGGTCCGGGTTCATCTATTGAAATAGGGCTGCAACTCAGCCTGGAGCAACTGCTTGGCATAATGCAGCCTCGACCGCACGGTGCCGACCGAGCAGTCCATGATCTCTGCAATCTGTTGATGGCTCAGGCCATCTATCTCAAATAAGGTAACCACAGTGCGATGTCGGATAGACAGCTTTTGGAAGGCTTCGTTCAATCTTTCCTGGAGCTCCTTAACATGTGCCCCCCGGTCCGCGCCGGTCGAGTCCGTGACCGCGGCGATCAGCTCCCGGGAAACAGGGTCGTCCTCGTTGATCTTTTCCAGGCTGAAGAAGGTGCGAAGCCGGCTCTTCCTGAGGTGGCTCAGCGTGGAATTGACGGCTATGCGGTAGAGCCAGGTGAAGAAGGAGGACTGCCCCTGGAACCGATGTATGGACTGGAAGGACTTGATGAACGCCTCCTGCGCCAGGTCGGACGCATCCTCCCGATTCGAGGTCAGGTTGTAGATCACCCCGTAGATCCGCTGGCGGTACTTGAGGATCAATTGGTCAAAGGCCGCGACATCGCCTTCCTGCACCCTGCGAACGATGTCGGAATCGGAATCGGCCTCCCTCTGCCTTTCCGGCGAGGCTGAGATCGTCTTTCCCAAGACTTTGCTGGCTTCGGTCACGGCGTCACAAGTAATCACCGGCGGAAGCCAACTGCAAACGGAAAAACCCCGGGCACTGGGTGCCTTTGAGTCCCGGATGGGTTATCGGAGGTCGACTGTGTGAGGCTTTGCGAACGAAAAGCGACCGGAGAGGACCCATCCGGGACTCAAAGGCTCCCAGCACCAACCCCGGTCACCCCTTGTCGGCCAGCGCAGCCACCTGGCCCCTTAGGACCTCCACGAGGTCGAGCAGCATGGGAGTGGGCGCCGCTGCGCCCCAGTCGCCAAGCGCGGCGGCGGCCGCCGCCAGCTCGGCCTCGACGCCTTTTCGCACGGAGGCAAAGACGCCGTGCTCCCGCATCTGGCCCAGGCGCAGATTGAGGCGGGGCGCCCGGCTGCCCGAAATTTCCTCGGCAAGGGCGGCCCTTTCGGCCTGCGGCAGGCGCTCAAGCAGGAGGAACAGGGGGAGCGTCATCTTTCCGCTCGCGAGGTCGGTCCCGAGGGTCTTGCCCATCCGTCCCTCGTCCCCGAAGAAGTCCGCGAGATCGTCGTAGATCTGGTAGGCGATCCCGAGATGCCGGCCGAAGAGGCAGGTGGCCTCGGTATACTCGGGCTGCATGCCCGAGAGGCGCGCACCGAGAAAGCACGAAACCCGGAACAGTTCGGCCGTCTTCAGCTCGATGATCCTTGCGTAGTCCGCACGCGTGATGCCGGTTGTCCCGCGGCGCAGGGTCTGCATGATTTCACCCGAGCAGACGCGGCGGGCCGACTCGGACACGGCCAGGCAGACCTCGGTCGTGGGAAACTGGGCCGCCAGGTTCAGGGCATGGGCAAAGAGCGCGTCGCCGAGCAGCACGGCCGCCGTCGGGCCGATTTCCCGCACCGCGGTGCTGCGCCCCCTCCGCACGTCCGCCCCGTCCATGATGTCGTCATGGACCAGCGTGGCCATGTGGACCAGCTCGACCACCGCCGCCGCGCGCACAAGCTCGGGCGAAACCTGCGCCGCGCCACCCCACCCGCTCAGGAACACCAGTGCCGGGCGTATGCGCTTCCCGGAGGCGTCCACGCACGACGTCGCCAGGGGGCGGATTTCGGGCTCGAACGCGGCGAGCTGGCCCCGCAGGAAGCGGTCGAGCTCCTGCAGGTGCGGGGCAATCCGAGCAAACACGCCAGCCAGGGGCTGCGGGGAGGCGGCTGGGGTCGCGGCGCTGATCATTGTTATCCTTATGTATCCAGAAACAGGAAAGGATCAAATCCGCTTTCTGCCCCGGACGGCAAGAAACCAAAATGGGCACATTGTGAAGCAGTTTGATCGATAGCGAGGTAGGGACGCGCGGCCCGCGCGTCCGGGCCTGCGAATGGCCCTGCGACTTGCC